>NZ_JBFULE010000768.1:0-2461 GCF_056400485.1 Roseateles sp. P5_B10 | reverse complement strand
CGCTGCTGGTGCCCTTCCCGCCCGGTGGCTCCACCGACGCCATCGCCCGTCTGCTGGGCAACAAGCTGCAGGAGACCCTCGGCGGCAGCTTCGTCGTTGACAACCGCGGCGGTGCGGGCGGCACCATCGGCACCGGCATGGTCAAGCGCGCGGCGCCGGACGGCTACACCGTCCTCGTCTCGTCGCTGGGCCCGCTGGTCATCGGCCCGCACCTGCTGAAGAACCTGCAGTACGACCCGACCAAGGACCTGGACTACATCACCGTCGCCGTGCAGGCGCCCAACGTGCTGGTGGTGCCCGCCGCGTCGCCGCACAAGAGCATGGCCGACGTGCTGGCCTATGAGAAAGCCAACCCCGGCAAGATGAGCTTCGGCTCCAGCGGCAACGGCAGCAGCGACCACATCACCGCCGAGCTGTTCTGGCTGCAGACCGGCACGTCGGGCCTGCACATCCCCTACAAGGGCGGCGGCCCGGTCATGACCGACCTGCTCGGCAACCAGGTGGATGCCAGCTTCATGAACATCAACACCGCGCTGCCGCAGATCAAGGCCGGCAAGCTGCGCGCGCTGAGCATCACGAGCGCCCAGCGCTCGCCGGTGCAGCCCGACGTGCCCACCATGGACGAGCTGGGCATCAAGGGGCTGCAGGTCTACTCCTGGCAAGGCGTGGCCGCGCCCAAGGGCCTGCCCGCCGACATCAAGGCCAAGCTGCATGCCGGCATCGTCAAGACCTTGAACTCGCCGGACATCAAACCGAAGTTGCTGGAGCAGGGTTTCGAGGTCGTCGCCAACACGCCCGAGCAGTTCACCGCCTTCCAGGCGASCGAGTTCGCACGCTGGAAAAARGTGATCGAAGAACGCAAGATCACCGCAGATTGAGCCCACCCCCGAGGCGCTGACGCGCCTCCCCCTCAAGGGGGCTGAGCTCGGACACAAACAGTCCTGAGGACTGTTTGTGCCTAGCGAAGGACAAGGCCTCTGGCCTTGGCAGCACCCGATAACCTGGCAGAGCCAGTTCCATGGGTGCCACTTGGTGGGGCACTACATCTTTGAAGTACTGACATGACCTCGACCCCCGTCATCAAGGAGCTGCGCGTTGTGCCCGTCGCCGGGCGCGACGGCATGCTGCTCAACCTCAGCGGCGCGCATGCGCCCTTCTTCACCCGCAACCTGTTGATCCTGACCGACAGCGCCGGGAACACCGGCGTCGGCGAGGTGCCCGGTGGTGAGAAGATCCGCCAGACGCTGGAGGACGCGCGCCAGCTGGTGGTCGGCCAGCCCATCGGTGGCCACCAGGGCGTGCTGCAGAAGGTCAGCCAGTCCTTTGCCGACCGCGACGCCGGCGGCCGTGGCCTGCAGACCTTCGACCTGCGCACCACCATCCATGCGGCCACCGCGATCGAGTCGGCCTTCMTGGACCTGCTCGGCCAGCACCTGGGCGTACCGGTCGCGGCCCTGCTAGGCGAAGGCCAGCAGCGCGATGCGGTGGAGATGCTGGGTTATCTCTTCTACGTCGGTGACCGCACGAAAACCGACCTGCCGTACAACAGCGAGCCCGGCGCCGACAACGCCTGGAGCCGACTGCGCCATGAAGCGGCGCTGACTCCCGAGGCCGTCGTCAAGCTGGCCGAGGCCGCCCGCGAGCGCTACGGCTTCAACGACTTCAAGCTCAAGGGCGGCGTGCTGCGCGGCGACGAGGAGGTCGAGGCCATCCGCGCCCTGCACGAGCGATTCCCCGACGCGCGTGTGACGCTGGACCCCAACGGCGGCTGGCTGCTGAAGGACGCGATCCGCCTGATGCGCGACATGAAGGGCGTTCTCGCGTATGCGGAAGATCCCTGTGGTGCCGAGGATGGCTTCTCGGGCCGAGAGGTGATGGCCGAATTCCGCCGCGCTACCGGCCTGCCCACGGCCACCAACATGGTCGCCACCGACTGGCGCCAACTCTCGCACGCGCTGTCGCTGCAGAGCGTGGACATCCCGCTGGCCGACCCGCATTTCTGGACCATGGCCGGCAGCGTGCGCGTGGCCCAGACCTGCCGCGACTGGGGCCTGACCTGGGGCTCGCACTCCAACAACCACTTCGACATCTCGCTGGCCATGTTCACGCATGTCGGCGCTGCGGCGCCCGGCAAGGTCACGGCCATCGACACGCATTGGATCTGGCAGGACGGCCAGCGCCTGACCCAGGAGCCGCTGCAGATCGTCGGCGGCCACGTCAAGGTGCCGGCCAAGCCGGGCCTGGGCGTCGAGCTCGACATGGCTGAGGTGGAAAAGGCCCATGCCCTCTACAAACAGCATGGGCTTGGCGCCCGCGATGACGCGATTGCGATGCAATACCTCATCCCCAACTGGACCTTCAACCCCAAGCGCCCCGCGCTGGATCGGTAAGCATTCATGTTCAAGAACCTCATCAACGGCGAGTGGCTGGACGGCCACGGCGTCTCCCGCAACATCAACCC
>NZ_JBFULE010000767.1:0-2467 GCF_056400485.1 Roseateles sp. P5_B10 | reverse complement strand
GCTGAAGGAGATCCTGGAATAGGCCGAGCCGAGTCGGCAGTACTGGCTCAGCAGTACTGGCGACTCGGCTCGACGGTGGTGGAAAAAGACGTCATTCGCATGTTCAGACGGCGCCCGGCTCAGCCGCGCTTTGCGGTGGTCTTGGCGGCAGCCAGGGTCTGGCGGGCCAGCGTGGCTTCGCTGTAGCCGACGATCACGACGCGAGGCAGTTGAGCCACTTCACGCTGGGCGTGGCCGGTCACGACGACGCGCGGCAGCTGGGCGATCACTTGAGTTTCAGCGCGGACGGCCTTGCCGGTGACGACAACGCGTTCCAGCTTGACGGTGGGCTGCGGGGCGGCCTGGGCGGCAATGGCGGAGAAGGCAAGGACGGCGGCGGTGAAGGCAGTTTGCAGGCTCATGATGGACTCCGTTCGGTGGGTTTCGAACCGCGTGATTGCTTGTTCGATGGAGTCAGTTTCGGCAATGAGCCCGCGCCCTTCCAGGCCGCTGCGATCAAGCGCGAGAGCCGCCGGATGAAATGCAGGCGCGGCGGATGAACTGCGGGGAAATCCCGCGCAGCGGCATCAGTCCAGTTGCAGGCCCAGCCGGCCCAACTCGCCGCGCCCCTGGCGCACCAGCACGGGCTCGTCGCCCTGGCTCAGGTCCAGCACCGTGGTCGGCTGGGCCGGGCAGGCGCCGGCGTCCAGCACGAACTGGAGCTGGCGGTCCAGCCGGGCGCAGACGTCAGCGGCGTCATTCATCGGCTCGGTCTCGCCGGGCGGAATCAGCGTCGTCGACAGCAGCGGTTCGCCGAACAGGGCCAGCAGCTCCTGGAGGACCTTGTGCTCTGGCACCCGCAGGCCGATGGTGCGCCGGCTCGGGTGGGAGAGCCGGCGCGGCACTTCCTTGGTGGCCGGCAGGATGAAGGTGTAGGCGCCGGGCGTGGCGAGCTTGAGGAGCCGGTACTGGCGGTTGTCCACCATCGCGTAGGTGGCCAGCTCCGACAGGTCGCGGCACAGCAGCGTCAGGTGGTGCTTGTCATCCACGCCGCGCACGCGGCGCAGGGCTTCGGCTGCACCCTTGTCGTTGAGGTGGCAGACAAAGGCATAGCTGGAGTCGGTCGGCACGGCACCGATGCCGCCCGCCTGCAGCATCTGCGCGCATTGGCGCAGGAAGCGCGGCTGGGGGTTGTCGGGGTGGACTTCGAAGAGCTGTGCCATCAGTGATGAATCCGACCAGCCAGTTCAGCCCACACCGGTGTCAGCCGGCTCGGTAGCGGCGGCAGCGTGCCCAGGTCGATACGGCTTTCTTCGGGGCAGTGAAAGTCCGAGCCGCGCGAGGCCAGCAGGCCGAACTCGACGGCCGTATCGGCGTACTGCACGAACTCCGCCGCGGTGTGGCTGCCAGTGACGACCTCGATGCCGAGCCCGCCGTGGGCCATGAACTCGGTGATCAGTGCGTACTCTTCCGTCGGCGTGAAACCATAGCGGCCCGGATGGGCGATGACGGCGACGCCGCCGGCGCGGGTGATCCAGCCTACTGCGTCTTTCAGCGCCGCCCACTTGTGCGGCACGAAACCGGGCTTGCCCTCGGTCAGGAAGCGGCGGAAGACCTCGGGAATGTCGCTGCAATGGCCGGCCTCGACGAGGAAGCGCGCGAAATGGGTGCGCGAGATCAGGTCAGGGTTGCCGACGTACTTCAGCGCGCCCTCGAAGGCGCCGTGGATGCCCACCTCGGCCAGGCCGGCAGCCATTTCCCGGGCGCGCGGTTCGCGGCCGCCGCGGGTGGCGCGCAACCCCTCGATGATCTCGGGCGCCTCATGGTCGAAGCCCAGGCCGACGATGTGCACGACGCGGCCGGCGAAGCTGACCGAGATCTCGGTGCCGGTCAGGTAGGCCAGGCCGTTCGCCCGTGCCGCGGCGATGGCGCGGGTCTGGCCGCCGATCTCGTCGTGGTCGGTCAGCGACCACAGCGCCACGCCGCCCGCCTTGGCTCGTTCGGCCAGGGCCTCGGGCGTCAGCGTCCCATCCGAAATCACGGAATGGCAGTGCAGGTCGGCGTTCAGGGTGGGGTCGAGGTTCACCGCGCCATTGTAGGAAGCGCTTCTCACCCCTCCTGCTCAAGCGGCCTTCCGGTGGCCCTGACCCTGACGTGAGCGCAAGCGCAAGTTGCTGGTGGCGGAAAAAGGTCAGGCCGCAAGCAGGGCGCGCTGCGGCGTGCGGCGGTCGACAAAAAAGCGGCTGCCGCCGGCGCGCCCTTTGGCGACGCGCTTGGGTTCGGCCAGGGCGGCGCTCAGCGCGTGGGCGCTGTCGAAACTGCCGGGCAGATGCAGTACCGCGCCGGCCGAGATGGTGGGCAGCGGGTGGAAGCTGGGCTGGTTCTGCCGGTTCAGCGTGATGTAGCCACCAGCGGTCAGGTGTTCGGCGGAGAAGAAGCTGCGCACGCCGGCATCGAAGGCCTGGCAGACGCGGGTGAGCCTGTCCTC
>NZ_JBFULE010000766.1:0-2469 GCF_056400485.1 Roseateles sp. P5_B10 | reverse complement strand
GTCGAGTACGAGTCGGACACGCGCCACTACGCCCACATCGACTGCCCGGGCCACGCTGACTACATCAAGAACATGATCACCGGCGCCTCGCAGATGGACGGCGCCATCCTGCTGGTCGACGGCACCGAAGGCGCCGCCCGCCAGACCATCGAGCACGTGCTCCTGGCTCGCCAGGTGAACGTGGGCCACATGGTGGTGTTCGTGAACAAGATGGACCTGGTGCCCGAGAGCGACCGTGCCGACATCGCCGAGCTGATCGAGATGGAGATCGGCGCCCTGCTGGCCACCCATGGCTACACGGAGCCCGCCTTTGTCTTCGGCAGCGCGATGAAGGCGCTGGCCGCCGCTGAACGTGGCGAGCTGGATGGCCCGGACGTGCAATGCATCGTCGAGCTGGTGAACGCACTGGACTCGCGCATCCCTGACCCGGTGCGCGACTACGCCAGCCCGTTCATGATGCCCGTCGAGGCCGTGCACACTATCGCGGGCCGCGGCACCGTCATCAGCGGCCGTGTCGAGCGCGGCGTGATCCGCGTCGGCGACTCGCTGGAGATCGTCGGCCTCAGCTCGGCTGGTGACGACCCTGTCGTGGTCACCGGCGTGCAGTCCTTCCACAAGGACGTGGCCGAAGGTCGTGCCGGTATGAACGTGGGCCTGCTGCTGCGCGGCGTCAAGCGTGACGACGTCGTGCGCGGCCAGGTCGTGGTGAAGCCCGGCGCGCTGAAGCCCTACCGCACGGGGCGCGCCCAGATCTTCGTCCTCAGCAAGGAAGAAGGCGGCCGCCACACCCCGTTCGGCTCCGGCTACCAGCCGCAGTTCTTCTTCGGCCCTACCGATGTGACCGGCGTTATCAGCGTCGACGCCGATGCCGGCGTTGTCGAACCCGGCGCGCAGGCTCTGATCAGCTTCGAGCTGAACAAGCCGGTCGCGATCGAGAACGGCATGCGCTTCGCCATGCGTGAAGGCGGCAAGACCGTCGGCGCTGGCATCGTGACCGAAGTGCTCGCCTGAAAGGCTGAGCCTTCCCCGCCCCTGTTGCTTGCTTGTCGGGTAGCAGGGGCTTTCTTGTTTGTTGGGGGGCGTGGGAGCGACTCAGGTAGAGCGGTCGCTCGGCTGGCTTTCGGCACATCAATCTGCTTGCCACCGATTCCGGAAAATGTGGCGTCCGCCCTGGTACCACTGTGAGCGGCTGGCAGCTAAGCTGCTTGCAAAAGAGCCCAAGGGAGGGAACATGCGCGCAACGAGCATCCGACTGCAAAACTTCAGGTCCTTCGCGGACACGCAGGAGATTCCGCTTAGTCCGATCACGGTGTTAATCGGCAAGAACAACACGGGGAAGTCGAGCATCATCCGCGGCTTGCATCTAATGCAGCACGGGCTTGACCCATATCCAGATGTCCGCCTTGGGGAATCTCAGGCCTCAATTTTTGTGAGGTTGGAGGGCCAGCACGAGCACTGGGGACTGCGCGTTGGACGTCCCRCTGTCTCTTCGTCGTTGACCATGGTCTTCACTGATGGAGAGAGTAAGTCGGAACAATCCACTCTGACCATTGACGGAAATCCATCGGGACTGAAAGGTGACACCCGCTTCCCGAACAAGGAACCCAACCATCTCGTAGTGCCGATCTTGGCCAGGAGAAAGGCTGGTCAATACAGCGAAGAGGTTCGGCAGCACACCGCAACCAATGTTGCGCTG
Organism: Roseateles sp. P5_B10; assembly: GCF_056400485.1. Lineage (NCBI taxonomy): Bacteria > Pseudomonadati > Pseudomonadota > Betaproteobacteria > Burkholderiales > Sphaerotilaceae > Roseateles > Roseateles sp. P5_B10. The sequence goes on along the minus strand of NZ_JBFULE010000766.1, from coordinate 773 downwards.
GACCAGAGCAGCCTAGCCGCGAAGCTGGCCCGGGTATCAGTCCGTGGATATCCCGGACATCAACAGTTCGCCGACGCCTGCTATGAGCTGCTCGGATTCCACGTTGGCCCGATCTTGTCGCCGAATGGTCAGAGGCCTGGAGCCTATCTGCCGAGCGGAGCCACTCTTCCGATGGACCAGATGGGGGAGGGGGTTTCCAACATCGTCCACATGCTGGCCAACCTGGCGGTCTCGCAAGACAAGATATTGCTGATCGAGGAACCGGAGAACGACCTGCACCCAGGCGCGCTGAAGGCACTGCTAGATCTCATCATCGTGTCTTCAGTGCGGAATCAGTTCGTAATCTCGACTCACTCCAACATCGTAGTTAGGCATCTGTGCGCGGCGCCGCGCAGTACTCTGCTTCGTGTAACGGCTGAGGAGGGCATCCTTCCGACGACGTCTAAGGTTGAGGTCGTGGCGCACACAGCGACGGCCCGCATCGCAGTCCTAGAGGACCTAGGCTACTCGTTCGCCGACTTCGATTTGTGGTCGGGCTGGTTGATCCTGGAGGAAGCGTCCGCGGAGACCCTCATTGGAAAGTTTCTCATCCCGTGGTTCGCGCCCGGACTGAAGGGGAAGCTTCGAACGGTGTCCGCCGCGGGCGTGAACAGGGTCGATGCCAAAGTGGACGACTTCCACCGACTGATGGTCTTCCTGCACTTGCAGAGCGCATATGAGGGCAAGGCGTGGGTACGGGTTGACGGCGACTCGGCCGGGCAGGCAGTGGTGGA
>NZ_JBFULE010000765.1:0-2469 GCF_056400485.1 Roseateles sp. P5_B10 | reverse complement strand
GCGAGCTGCTGCTTGCAGCTCCCCCGGGAGCGGCCGTTGACGCCGCCTCCGACGCGACTCCGCTGCGCCCGGCGCGCAAGGCGTCTTCCCCGTTCATCGCTGCGCATTGATCTCGCCGGAGACCAAACATGATGCCCCCACGCTCACTGCGTTCGCTGCCCCCCGCGGGGGCGCTTCAGCCCCTTCGGGCGGCCGTGCGGAGCTGAACATGTACACACCCAAAGGCCGCCTCGACAACAGCACGCTGATCAAGCAGTACAGCCCGCTGGTCCGACGCCTGGCGCACCAGATGATTGCCAAGCTGCCGGCCAATGTGGAGGTGGATGACCTGATCCAGGTCGGGCTGATCGGCCTGACCGATGCGCTGTCGCGCTTCGACGCCGAGCAGGGCGTGCAGTTCGAGACCTTCGCCACTCAGCGCATCCGCGGCGCCATGCTCGACGAGTTGCGCGGCGGCGACTGGATGAGCCGCGGCACGCGCCGCCAGCAGCGTGAGATCGAAGTCGCGGTGCACAAGGTCGAGCAACGCCTGGGCCGCGCGCCGCGCGAGGACGAGATCGCCGCCGAGATGGGCCTGCCGCTGGCTGAGTACCAGGAACTGCTTGGCAAGGTGCGAGGCACCCAACTGGTCTATCTGGAAGACATGTCGGGCGCCGACGGTGACAACGACTACCTCGACCGCCATGTGGCCGATGAGGGTGCCAACCCCGTCGCCCAGCTGCAGGACCACCGCATGCGCGAGGCGCTGGTGGCCGCCATCAAGAACCTGCCCGAACGCGAGCAGTTCGTCATGAGCATGTACTACGAGCACGACATGAATCTCAAGGAGATTGCGGCCGTGCTCAAGGTCACGGAGTCCCGCGTGTGCCAGTTGCACAGTCAGTCGATTGCAAGGTTGCGCGTTAAGCTGCGTGACTGGTAATTTACGGGGCCACTTCTTGCCGAGCCCCGGCCAATAAGCGGGGACAAATGCATGTTCAAGTGGCCCAAGGGCGGAGGTTCTTCCCCCGCCATCACTCGGGATGAGCCCGTCCGGCGAGATGACAGTGCGGCGTTGAATGTCGTCAAGCGGCTGGCCCGCTCGATTTCCACGGTCGGCAAGGATGCCGCGGAAGTGCGCGGTGCCCTGGAAGATACCCAGCGCATCGTCCAGGCCCAGAGCCAGGCCATGCAGGCCCTGGCTCAGCAGCTCAACCAGATTGGTCAGGCGCAGACCGCCATCACCACCGCCACCGCCCAGAGCGCCGCCGCAGTGCAGCGGGCCCGCGGCGCGCTCGGCGTCGTCGGTGGCGAGGTCGTTGGCATGGCGTCCACGCTGGCCCAGGTGTCGGGCGCCGCGGCCGAGATCACCAAGATTTCCCTGCAAACCCGCCTGGTCGCCTTCAACGCCGCCGTCGAAGCCAAGCACGCGGGCGATGCCGGGCGAGGTTTCGCTGTCGTTGCCGAGGCCGTCAAGGCCCTGGCCGGCCAGGTCGAGGCCTCGTCCAAGGCCATCGTCAGCGCCATCGCCAGCCTGCAGGAGCGCATCGATCGCTTCAGCGCCGAGCTGACCGAGAACCCGGCCAAGCCCAGCCAGATCCACGCCGCCTTCCACGAGGTCGAGCAGGACGTGCAGCGCATCTCCGCGTCGGCCGGCGAGAGCAGCCAGCAGATGAGCCTGCTCAACGAACGCGCCCATGAGCTGGAGCGCGAGGTGTCCCAGGCCTCGCACGGCCTCAAGGTGGCCTTCGACGGCAGCGACCGCTTCCTGCGCATGTCCGAGGAGCTCGTCGAGCAGATCGCCGAGAGCGGCGTCGAGGTCGACGACATGCCTTTCATCCGCACCGCCCAGCAGGCCGCCGCGGAGATCGGTGCCCTGCTCGAAGAGGCGCTACGCGGTGGCCAGATCAGTCAGGCCGATCTGTTCGACGACAAATATCGCCCGATCGAAGGCACGGCGCCGCAGCAGCACGCGACGCGCTTCTGCCAGCTGACGGATCGCCTCTTCCCCGCCGTGCAGGAGAAGATGCTGGCCTTCAGCGACAAGGTGGTGTTCTGCATCGCGGCCGACCGCAACGGCTATATCGCGACGCACAACCGCAAGTACTGCCAGCCGCAGCGCCCGGGCGACACGGTCTGGAACACGGCCAACAGCCGCTACCGCCGCATCTTCAACGACCGCACGGGCCTGGCCTCGGCACGCAACACGCGGCCCTTCCTGCTGCAGACCTATCGGCGCGACATGGGCGGTGGCCGCTTCGTCATCCTGAAGGAGGCCGCGGCGCCCATCATCGTCGCCGGCAAGCACTGGGGCGGACTCCGCCTGGCTTTCAATTTCTGATCGGCAGCTACTGCACGGTGACGAAGAAGCTCGTGGCATCCTGCCCGGGCGCCACGGTCGCCCCATTGCTGCTGATCGAGCTGAACGCACCGCTGAGGCCGCCGGCGGCCTGGATCAGCACGAGCTTCTGCCCCCGGGCGTAGCTGCCG
>NZ_JBFULE010000764.1:0-2471 GCF_056400485.1 Roseateles sp. P5_B10 | reverse complement strand
TTGCTGGGCCGAGGCCCTTCATTGCCGCCTCCCATCTCCCGCTCCCTCTTCCCCAGGGAAGAGGGCCTGATCGTCTCAGTGACATCGGGAAATGGATCGAAACCGAACCAGTTCTGGCTGGCGACAAAGCCAGTCAGGTTGCCGATCAACGCCCGCTGTGGGATCAGTGCACCCTTGGGGTTGCCGGTGGTGCCGCTGGTGTAGATCAGGATGGCCGGGTCGTCGGCCTGAGTGGCCACTGGCTTGAAGCGCGCCTCCTCGGCCTGCAGGGCCTGCATCCACGGCAGCTCGTCGCAATCCACCGGGCATTCGCCCACGACCAGGATGCGGCGCAGCGCCGGGCAGCGCGCCTTGACCTCGCGCAGGGCCGGCAGGGCTTCGCAGGCGGCAATGGCGAGCACGGCACCGCTGTCCTGCAGCCGGTACTCCAGCGCCTCGGCGCCGAAAAGCATGGACAGTGGCATGGCGACCGCGCCAATCTGCTGGATCGCGATGTGGGCGACGGCCGTCTCGAAGCGCTGCGGCAGCACGATGGCCACACGATGGCCGCGGCGTACACCCTGGTCCAGCAGCGCGTTGGACAGCCGGTTGGCGGCCCGCTGCAATTGCGCGTAGCTGTAGTGGGCGCGGCAGCCGCTTTCGCTGTCGAAATAAATGGCCGTGGCGTTGGGCGTGTCGCGCGCCCAGCGGCCGCAGCAGGCCTCGGCGATGTTGAAGTCCTGGGGCACCTGCCAGCGGAAGGCGCCGTGCAGCTGCTCGTATCGGTCTTCCGCCATGGGCCACCCCGGTTGGGACAAGGGGGCGAATGCTAGCCAGCCCGGCAATGCCCGGGCTAATGGATTGCCCGGGGCAGAAACCGGGCGGTCAGGTCAGAGCCCGAGCCAGGCGGAGGGCGACCACATGCTCGGCCGGTCGCCGTCGGCATAGCGCTCCAGCGCATCGCCGGTCAGGCGGCAGATGCGCCACTCCGGCATGACGTCGGCGCCCAGGCCTTCATAGAAGCGGATGGCGTCCTCATTCCAGTCCAGCACCGTCCAGTCGAAACGGCCATAGCCGCGCTCGCAGGCTGTCTGGGCCAGCTCGATGATCAGCGCCTTGCCCAGGCCGCTGCGGCGGTGGGCTGGGCGCACATACAGATCTTCCAGATAGAGGCCGGGCTTGGCCAGGAAGGTCGAGAAGTTGGTATAGAACAGCGCAAAGGCGACCACCTCACCGTCCACCATGCCAACCAGGCACTCGGCCGCGGGAGCATCGCCAAACAGATGCGGCTCGAGCTTCTCTGGCGTGACTTGCAACAGATGGGTCAGGTTCTCGAACTCGGCGAGCTCGCTGATCAACTGGACGATGGCTTTCAGATCGCGCGGCTCGGCGGCGCGGATGTCGTGGCGGGGTGCGGGCATGGTGGCCATTGTCAGCGCACTGCCGTGTCCTACAGTGCGGATATGCCCGATGTCTATTCCCCGCGCCGCGCCCACCGCAGCGAATTTCTGATCCTGCGCGGCCTGCGCCATCACATCCTGCGCTGGGGCCAGCCCTTGCCGGGCCACCCGCCCCTGGTCATGGTGCATGGCTGGATGGACGTCGGCGCGTCCTTCCAGTTCGTCGTCGATGCCCTGCAGCAGGAGCGCGAGATCATTGCGCTGGACTGGCGCGGCTTCGGCCTCAGCGCGACGACGGGTGCCGACAGCTACTGGTTCCCGGACTACCTCGGCGACCTCGACGCCCTGCTCGATGCGCTGAGCCCGGGCGCGCCGGTGGACCTGCTGGGCCACAGCATGGGCGGCAATGTGGCCATGAGCTATGCCGGGGTTCGTCCGCAGCGCATCCGTCGCCTCGTCAATCTCGAAGGCTTCGGCATGCCCGACATCTCGCCCGCCGCCTCGCCCGAGCGCCTGGCCAAATGGCTGGACGAGCTGAAGGACCCGCCCTCGCTGCGGCCCTACGCGACGCTGGCCGACGTGGCCGAGCGGCTGATGAAGAACAACCCCCGCCTGCCGGCGGCCAAGGCCGCCTGGCTGGCCCAGCACTGGTCGCGTGAAACGCCCGAGGGCTTCCAGCTCAATGCCGACCCGGCCCACAAGCTGGCCAACCCCATGCTCTACCGCAAGGCCGAGGTGCTGGCCTGCTGGCAGCGCATCACCGCGCCCACGCTGTGGGTCGAGGGCAGCGACGACCAGCTGACGCGCTTCTGGGGCACTCGCTACCCGCGCGAAGACTTCGAGGCCCGCCTGGCCCTGGTGCCACAGCTGGAGAAGGCCGTGCTGCAGGACGCCGGCCACATGCTGCACCACGACCAACCCGAAGCGTTGGCCGCCATGCTTGAGCCCTTCCTGTCGAAGACATGAGGCAGCCTGCCATCGGGTTGCTGCTCGCGCTGGCTGCCGCAGGCGCGCAGGYGAGCTGCTCGCGAGAACTCAGCGTCGGCATCTCCGACCTCGGCTATTCAGCCTTCCTGCGCGACGGCCATATCC
>NZ_JBFULE010000763.1:0-2477 GCF_056400485.1 Roseateles sp. P5_B10 | reverse complement strand
GGTCAGGCCGTTGTGTGACTCCAGCGGGATGGGCGGCTTGGTCGGCTTCTGGTTCAGCTTGGCGTCGTAACCGCCGCCCTGGATCATGAAGGTTGCCATGACGCGGTGGAAGACCGTGCCGTTGTAGTGGCCGGCCTTCACATATTGCAGGAAGTTGGCGACCGACTTGGGCGCCTTCTGGGCGTTCAGTTCGATGCGGATGTCGCCTTCGGTGGTCTGCAGCTTGACGGTCTGGGCCTCGGCGCCCAGCGTGGCCAGCAGGCCGGCGAGAAGGAGAGGAAGGATTTTTGTCATGGGAGGCGAGTGGTTAGCGGGTGCGCAATTCGCGGGTCAGGGCCAGCGTGCGGTTGATCTTGCCGGCCAGCGTGTCGCTGGGCATCAGGGCCGACTTCTGGGCACGCTGGTAGGCGCGCAGAGCCAGGCGTACCAACACATCGCCCAGATTTTCCTGGGCCTGGGCATGGTCGGGATGCAGGCGCAGGGCCTGCTCCAGCGCGGCCTTGGCTTCGTCGAGTTCGCCGGCGGCCGCGTGCAGTACGGCGAGATTGTTGTAGGGGTCGGCCAGGTCGGGGAAGTCCTGCGTGAGGCGGGTGAAGATGGCCGTCGCCTTGGCAGGCTCGCCAAGTTCCATGCGCATGACACCCAGTGCGAAGCGCAGTTGCAGATCATCAGGTTGACGGGTCAGGGCCTGCTCGACCTGCTCGACGGCCTGGCTCTTCTGGCCGGCCAGCCAAAGCCGCTGGGCGCTGGCAAGGTCGTCGGCGCGAACCGGCGTGGTTGCCAGCGCCAGGATCAGCAGGCAGGGCAACGCGAGGGTGGGGAAGGGCAGGCGCATGAGGGTTGTAGCGGGGGGCGGCGTCAGGGTCGGCCGCTATACTGAATTCATTCTATGAGCCCCGCCTGGGCGGACCCGGTGCGGGGCTTCTTGTTGGTGGCTGCTGCCCTCGTTTTTCATGTCCCTGCGCGTTCACAACTCCCTCAGCCGAGATCTCGAAGACTTCCAACCGCTCGTGCCTGGCCAAGTGCGCATGTACGTTTGCGGCATCACGGTCTACGACCTCTGCCACATGGGGCATCTGCGCATGAACATGGCGTTCGACGTCATCTACCGCTGGCTGCGTGCCAGTGGTTACGGCGTCACCTATGTGCGCAACATCACCGACATCGACGACAAGATCATCAAGCGTGCCGTCGAGCGCGGCATCACCATCCGCCAGCTCACCGAAGAGATGAGCGCGGCGATGCACGAGGACTTTGCAGCTGTCGGCCTGCTGCGCCCGGACCACGAACCGCGCGCGACCGAGTACGTGCCGCAGATGCTGTCGCTGATCGAGCGCCTGGAAGAGCGTGGCCTGGCCTACCGTTCTGATACTGGCGACGTGAACTACGCGGTGCGCAAGTTCGAAGGCTACGGCAAGCTCAGCGGCAAGAGCATCGATGACCTGCGCGCCGGCGAACGCGTGGCCGTGGACGACGGCAAGCTGGACCCGCTGGACTTTGTGCTCTKGAAGGCCGCCAAGGCCGAGGAGCCGGCGGACGCCAAGTGGGCAGCTCCCTTCGGCGAGGGCCGCCCGGGTTGGCACATCGAGTGCTCGGCAATGAGCTGCGCGCTGCTCGGCGAAAGCTTTGACATCCACGGTGGTGGCACCGATCTGCAGTTCCCTCACCACGAGAACGAGATCGCCCAGAGCGAGGGTGCGGGCTACCCCTTCGCGCGCTACTGGCTGCACAACGGCTTCCTGAACGTCGATGGCGAAAAGATGTCCAAGAGCCTGGGCAACTTCTTCACCATCCGCGACGTGCTGCAGAAGTTCGACGGCGAGACGCTGCGCTTCTTCATGCTGCGCACCCACTATCGCCGGCCGTTCAACTTCAGCGATGCCCACCTCGAAGACGCCCGAGCCGCGCTGACGCGCCTGTACACGGCGTTGGACGCCGTGCCGCCGTCCGAAGTCGCCGTCGACTGGAGCGAGCCCAGCGCCGCTGCCTTCAAGACGGCGATGGACGAGGACTTCGGCACGCCCGGTGCCATCGCCGTGCTGTTTGACCTCGTCAACGAAGTCAACCGTGATCGCTCACCCCAGCGTGCCGGCTTGCTGAAGGCGCTGGCCGGCGTGCTCGGCGTCCTGCAGCAGGAGCCGCGCGCCTATCTGCAGGGCGGCTCGGKCATTGACGACGCGGCCTGGATCGAGGCGCGCATCGCGGCCCGCGCTGCCGCCAAGGCCGCCAAGGACTTTGCGGGTGCCGACGCGATCCGCGCCGAGTTGACGGCCAAGGGCATCATGCTGAAGGACGGTGCCGACGGCACGACCTGGGTGAAGAGCTGATGCCGCCCGAAGTGATCCCGGCCTATTGGGACGAGGCCTGCAAGCACCTGGTCAAGCGCGACCGGGTCATGAAGAAGCTCATCCCGCAGTTCGGCGAGGCGCGGTTGCAGAGCCGCGGCGACGCCTTCGCGACGCTGGCCCGCTCCATCG
>NZ_JBFULE010000762.1:0-2478 GCF_056400485.1 Roseateles sp. P5_B10 | reverse complement strand
GACCAGAGAACCACGAGCTGTCCAAGGCCGTCTATCTCGCGTTGCGCCACAACGAGCTGATCTCGACCAAGACCATCGAGCAATTCTTCGACCCGGCCAAGTCGATGTTCCTGCCGGACCGCTTCATCAAGGGCGAGTGCCCCAAATGCGGCGCGAAGGACCAGTACGGCGACTCCTGCGAGGTCTGCGGCGCCGTCTATGCGCCCACCGAGCTGAAGAACCCTTACTCGGTGCTGTCCGGCGCGACGCCGGTGCTCAAGACCAGCGAGCACTACTTCTTCAAGCTGAGCGACCCACGCTGCGTCGACTTCCTGACGCAATGGACCCAGGAGGCAGGCCGGCTGCAGCCCGAGGTGCTGAACAAGATCCGCGAGTGGTTCGAGACCGACGAGGATGGCAACAACAAGCTCAGCGACTGGGACATCAGCCGCGACGCGCCTTATTTCGGCATCGAGATCCCCGATGCGCCGGGCAAGTACTTCTACGTCTGGCTGGACGCGCCCATCGGCTACCTGGCCTCGCTGAAGAACTACTTCGGCAAGACTGGCAGGGACTACGACGCCTTCATGGCGGATCCGTCGGTGGAGCAGATCCACTTCATCGGCAAGGACATCACCTACTTCCACACGCTGTTCTGGCCGGCGATGCTGCATTTCAGCGGCCGAAAGACCCCCAACCACGTCTTCGTGCACGGCTTCATGACCGTCAACGGCGGCGAGAAGATGAGCAAGAGCCGCGGCACCGGCCTGGACCCGCTGAAGTACCTCGCTCTCGGCCTGAACGCCGAGTGGCTGCGCTACTACATCGCCGCCAAGCTCAATGCCAAGGTCGAGGACATCGACTTCAACCCCGAGGACTTCGCGGCCCGCGTCAACAGCGACCTGGTCGGCAAGTTCATCAACATCGCGTCGCGCGCCGCGGGCTTCCTGACCAAGCGTTTCGACGGCCATCTCAGCGGCGACCTTGGCGTCGAAGGCCGCATGCTGCTGGACGCGCTGCGCGCCCCAAGCGATTCGATCGCCCAGCTCTATGAGGACCGCGAATTCGGCAAGGCCATCCGCGAGATCATGCTGCTGGCCGACAAGGTCAACGAGTTCGTCGACCAGCACAAGCCCTGGGAGCTGGCCAAGCAGGAAGGCATGGACGCCGCCCTGCACGACGTCTGCAGCGTCTGCATCGAGGCCTTCCGCCTGCTGACCCTCTACCTCAAGCCGGTACTGCCGGCATTGGCCGGTCAGGTCGAGTCCTTCCTGAAGATCGCGCCGCTGCAGTGGAGCGACAGCGCCCGCGCCCTGGGCGCCCATCAGATCGGCGTCTACCAGCACCTGATGCAGCGCGTCGACCTGGCCAAGGTGGAGCAGCTGTTCGAAGCCCCGCCGGCGCCGAAGGTAGTGCCCGGTGGCGAAGACCTCGCGGAAGAGATCAAGATCGACGACTTCGCCAAGGTTGACCTGCGCATCGCGAAGATCGTCAAGGCCGAGCACGTCGAGGGCTCGGACAAGCTGCTGCGCCTGACGCTGGACGCTGGCGAGGGCCGCCTGCGCAATGTCTTCAGTGGCATCAAAAGCGCCTACAAGCCCGAGGCCCTGGAAGGCAAGCTGACCGTGCTTGTCGCCAACCTCGCTCCGCGCAAGATGAAGTTCGGCATCAGCGAGGGCATGGTGCTGGCCGCCAGCCACGCCGACGAGAAGGCCCACCCGGGCATCTTCGTGCTCGAGCCTTTCCCCGGCGCTCTGCCGGGCATGCGGGTGCGCTGAGCAGCCATGAACTCGCCGCGACTGCCTCTTGGCCCGTCGCGGCGCCGGCGTTTCATCGCCGAGCACTACCACTGCGGGCCTCCGGCCGCGACCTCGCTCCTCGCGTCGTCGCCACCCCGGAGGTTCCATGCCACTGCCCCAGCTGCACCCTTTCCGCCCCCGCATGCTCGCGCTGCGGGCGGGTTACTCGCGGCAGCGCTTCCTCGCTGATCTCGGCGCCGGCCTGACGGTCGGCATCGTCGCGCTGCCGCTGGCGCTGGCCTTCGCCATCGCCTCCGGTCTGCGCCCCGAACAGGGCCTGGCCACGGCCATCGTCGCCGGGCTGCTGATCTCCCTCTTCGGCGGCTCCAGCGTGCAGATCGGCGGGCCGGCCGGCGCCTTCATCGTCGTCGTCTACGGCATCCTGCAGCGCTACGGCCTGGCCAATCTGCTGCTCGCCACCATGGGCGCCGGTGTGCTGCTGTTCGCGATGGGCGCCCTCAAGCTGGGCGTGCTGGTGCGCTACATCCCGGTGGCCATCGTCACCGGCTTCACCAACGGCATCGCGGTGCTGATCGCGCTCGCTCAGCTGAAGGACGCACTGGGCCTGTCGCGCCTGCCCATGCCGGCTGACTTCTTTGGCCAGATTGGCGTGCTGAGCGCGCACGCGGCAGGCTTCAATCCCTGGGCCGTTGCGACGACTGCCGCGGCCGTGACCGTGCTGCTGCTCTGGCCCAAGAAC
>NZ_JBFULE010000761.1:0-2482 GCF_056400485.1 Roseateles sp. P5_B10 | reverse complement strand
GCACGTTGCGCTGCACACGGCCAGACGCGAGCGTGCAGATCCATGCGAACACCTGGGCGCCCGCGGGAACGGCCACCGCCATCGACGCCGCTGAAAAATAGCCCGCCGCCAGATCCGGCATGCCGACCGTGAACATGTGGTGGGCCCACACGCCGAAGCTGATGAAGCCGGTGGCGATCATGGCCAGCACGACGAGCTCGTGGCCGACCAGCTTCTTCTGCGCGACGGTGACGACCATGGTCGACACCATCGCCGAGGCCGGGATGAAGATGATGTAGACGTCGGGATGGCCGAAGAACCAGAACAGGTGCTGGTACAGCAGCGGGTCGCCGCCGCGCGTGGCGTCGAACAGCGGCCAGTTGAAGGCGCGCTCCAGCTCCAGCAGGAAGGTGACCATGATCATGGCCGGAAAGGCCAGGATGATCATGACGCCGAAGATCAGGATGGCCCAGGCGTACACCGGCATCTTGGCCAGCGTCATGCCCGGGGCTCGCGTGCGCAGCACGCCGACGATGAGTTCGATGGCGCCGGCGATCGCGCTGATCTCGATGAAGCCGATGCCCAGCAGCCAGAAGTCGGCGTTGATGCCCTTGGCGTAGACCCCCGAGCTCAGCGGCGGGTACATGAACCAGCCGCCCGATGGCGCCAGGCTGAAAAAGACCGAGCCGAAGAAGACCACGCCGCCAATGGCATAGGCCCAGTACGAATAGGCCGACAGCCGCGGGAAGGGCAGGTCGCGCGCGGCCAGCATCTGCGGCAGCAGCAACACGGCAATGGCCTCGACGGCCGGCACGGCGAACAGGAACATCATCACCGAGCCATGCATCGTGAACAGCTGGTTGTAGGTCTCCTGCGGCACGACGCCGGCCAGCGGCGCGGCCAGCTGCACGCGCATCACCAGCGACAGGATGCCGGCCGCAACGAAGAAGCCGAAGGCCGTGGCGATGAACAGGAAGCCGATGAAGTTGTTGTTGACGGCGCTGAACGCGCGCCAGCCCGTGGGCGTTTCCCAGGTCTCTTCCAGCGCCTCGAACTCGCCCGCGGGCCGGCCGCCCTGGGTCGGGAAACGCGCGTAGAGCCGCGTATCGAAACCGGTCTCGGACGGCTCGGCTGCGGCATCGCGGACGGCGCCTTCCACGCCTGGGGCGGCGGGGTGCGTCATCTCTGTTGCTCCGCTGACTTTGGAACACAGCCACAGAGGCACAGAGACACAGAGGAGCCGAGATGAAAGCCTCTCCGTGTCTCTGTGCCACTGTGGCTTTGTTTGGAGTTCATTTCAGTTGTCCATTCCGCGTTCGCGGCACCCGCGACGCATGAAACCGGCGCATTTCGGGCCGAGCGCTGGGCCGCTCCCGAGCCGGCCCGCGATGGCGATGTGCTCGCGGCTCAACGCCGCGGGCATCGCCGTCCCCGCGGGGGACCGGTCAGATGCACCGCGTTCAGCGGTGTGCAGCTGGACGAGGGGCTTCATTTCAACGACTCCATGTAGCTGGCGAGTACGTTCAACTCGTCGGCCTTCAACGAGCGGTAGGCGGGCATGCGGTTGTTCGGCTTGATGGACTGGCTGTCGCCGATCCAGCCGATCAGCGTGCCGCGCGTGTTCGGCAGGATGCCGGCGCCCAGCGACTGGCGCGAGCCGACGAAGGTCAGATCGGGCCCGGATACGCCTTGCGCCGAGGTGCCGGCGACGCGGTGGCAGGCCGCGCAGCCGACCTCGTTGAAGAGCTGCTTGCCGCGCAGCGCCTCGACGCTGACGTTGCTCTCAGGTGCCGGCTTCAGGCGTGAATCCAGCCACCGCTGCCAGTCGGCGGCGTCATGCGCGACGACGACGAAGCCCATCAGCGCATGCGCGCCGCCGCAGAACTCGGCGCATTGCCCGCCATAGACGCCCGCCTTGTCGGCCTGCAGCTTCAGCCGGTTGGTGCGGCCCGGGATCATGTCCATCTTGCCGCCCAGCTTGGGAACCCAGAAGCTGTGGATGACATCCTCCGAGACCATGTCGACGACGACCGGGCGGCCCACCGGGATGTGCAGCTCGTTGGCATCGGCCAGCATCTCGCGGCCCGCCGCATCGAGGTAGGACACGCGCCACCAGTAGATGTTGCCGGACACACGCATGCGCAGCTCGTCGCCCTTGATGGTGGACATGCCCGCGGCCAGCGTGAGGCCCCAGGCCAGCAGCAGCAACAGCACGCCGGCCGGGATGATCAGACCGAACCACTTGACGACGCGCTCGCCGCCGAGCCTGGCGCGCAGCTCATCGCTGCCGTACAGCGCCACCCACATCGCCGCGCAGACGCCCAGGAAGATCAATGTGACGAGCGCGATCAGCACCCAGGCCAGCGTCGTGACCGAGTTGGAGAACGGCCCGTGCGGATCGAGCACCGGCGGCGGCCAGCCGCTCAGGGCCTCAGCGAGGTTAGGGCCTGTCATCCTATGAATCTCCCCCGCGCCGGGGCTGCAAGGGGTGCAGCGCTAGGCG
>NZ_JBFULE010000760.1:0-2496 GCF_056400485.1 Roseateles sp. P5_B10 | reverse complement strand
ATGCTCTCCCAAGCGGGCGCCAAGGGAGCTGCCGCAAAGCATCGTCGACATGCCGACATGAAGCAGTGGGTGCTGGCAAAAGCGGCGACGCTGCGAGGCGATGACATGAGCATGGCCCGCAAGCTGTCGGCTTCGCTTCCTCCCGAATTGGCGGATGTCTCGGCGAACCCGCAGCGGTTCATCTATGACGTATTGAGGTCTCGCCAGCGCGGCGGCTAGCCGGCTATGCGTAACGGCTGGCAGCCCTGGCGTCACGTCTGGCCGGGCATCCGGAACAACGCTTGCCCAACTCAAAACACATTCGGGGCCGTCGCTCACTCGATGGATGGCTCAGATGCAATCACACCCAACCCGTACTGCTCAGGACGAATTCCGTCGCGCCAGAGGTACTCAACCACTTGATGCGGTTCAGTTGTCAGACGCGCTGCTGCGCGTTCGGACCGTGTCTCACGCGACCGGTCTTTCAGTAGCCAGCCTGTATCGCAAGCTGGCAGCAAAGGAGTTCCCAGAGCCCGTGAGGCTTGGCAAACGCTGCACCCGCTGGAAGGCCGCCGACGTGCGGGCCTGGATTCAGGCCCAAGGGGAATGACGATGGCCAATCACCGTCTCGACCCCGAAAAGTTGGCCGCCCTGCAGAAGATCCGCGCCGAGGTCGCCGGCGTCAGCGCAGCAACACAGCGGCAGCGGCTTCAGACAGCGTTCGAACAGATCCGGCGCATCTCCACCGCTGAAGCCAGGGCAGGCCTCGACATCCTGCACCCAGCTGCGCGCGTTCAGGAGCTGCGCGAGGAAGGCCACGACATCAAGACGCTGTGGACCGTCGTCGAGTACGAGGGCGGCGATCAACATCGTGTGGCGGACTACGTCTGGTCCGGGAGGGCGTCGTGAGCCAGGTCGCGGCCCCCGAGGTGCCTACCACTCCAGGCCCTTCCGCGGCCTATGCCGGGCCGCCGCCTAAGTCAAAGCAGCTTGCCACGCTCCAGGCCCTGTTTGCCCTGCGCGGGTACGCATTGCACCAGCTCGCCGACTCGACGCTGCTGGTGGAGCGCTGGGGCTACTGCCGGCCGCTTGCAACGGTTGAGGAGGCAACCCAGGTGCTCGCCCAGCTCGGCGGCGCGCCAGCCAGCTGGGTCGGCCATGGCTAACGGGCGCGGCGTCGGCCGCAAAGGCGATAAGGCGCGCGTCTCGGGCGGGTTCGTGGCGCTTCCCTGGGCCGTGCTCGATTGCGCCGCCTATGCCGATCTGAGCCATCCTGCGAAGGCGTTGCTGGTGGACATCGCCCGCCAGTACGTCCGCGACAACAACGGCCGTCTGCTGGCGTCCGCGGCTCATCTGGCAAAGCGCGGGTGGCGCAGCGTCGATGTCATCACCCGGGCCAAGCGCGAACTGATCGATGCCGGCTTCGTCCACGAGACCGTCAAGGGCCACCGCCCCAACAAGGCCAGTTGGTATGCCGTGACCTGGTATCTGCTCGACCCCCACCCAGGCTATGACCCCGGCGCTGCGGTCACTTTCGAGCGCGGAAGCTATGAACGACAGGGTGCTGAGAAAAACGCAGTCCTTAGACCGTCTGGCGGTGCTAAGGGGTCGCCTATTGCACCGTGGGACGGTGTAGAGGACGTGTCTGCTGCACCGTCTGGCGGTGCTATCCGGCCCCCTTTTGACCATCCCTCTGCACCGTCTGGCGGAGACCATCTAGAAATACCATCTGCAGATGCGTTGAACGGGGAAGCTGAGGATCAGCAAGGGACCGAGTGCGACGACCCCGAGCCTGAGACCCGTGAGCGCGACGGCGACATCGACGCCGGCCGCTTCAATCCCATCACGGGCGAGTTCGACCCAGCTCCAGAGCCACGGCCCCAGTTGGTCAAGCAGGCCGCGTCAGCTTTCGTGGCAGCGGGCCTGGACGCTATCAAGAACCGCCGCAAGGGTGCGCGTCATGGCTGAGACCAGAGCGGATTTGGCTTTTGATTTCGTAATCAGTGGAAGGGGCCGGTGATGGGCAAGGGCGGGATGAGATTCGGTGCTGGACGACCGGCGCACCACGTTAAGGCCGAACACTGCCGGCGCATCGAGGCCGGGCGCTGGGCTCATGAAGGCTTGTTCAACGCTGGCACGGCGGGTTCGTGGATCTGGCGAGATGCTGAGACCGGCAAGCAGTCGGCGGCCATCGGGTATCGAGGTGATGGCGGCGCTGTTGTCCTCGACTTCAACGTCAACGACGACCCGGTACACCAGCGCATCTGCGAGACGCGCACGGCCTGCAACTACGGCGGGTCGCGTTCATGGTTCGCCTGCCCGCGGTGCTGGCGCCGCGTGGGCGTGCTCTTCCTCCGAGGCCAGGCAGGCTTCATGTGCCGTCACTGCGGTCGTGTGGTCTACAGCAGTCAGAGCGCCGACGACCTGGGCCGGACGTGGCTCAAGCAGCGTAAGGCAGAGCGGCGCCTTGATGATGGATGGCAACGGCCCAAGGGGATGCACGAGACCACGCGAGAC
>NZ_JBFULE010000759.1:0-2508 GCF_056400485.1 Roseateles sp. P5_B10 | reverse complement strand
GTCGTTCACGGTGGGCGTGGGCGAACTGCGCTGCGTCATCGGCCCCAACGGTGCCGGCAAGACGACGACGATGGACTGCCTCACGGGCAAGACGCGGCCCGACAGCGGGCGTATCTTCTTCGGCAGCAACCTCAACCTGCGCCTGATGAGCGAGCAGCAGATCGCCCGCGCGGGCATCGGCCGCAAGTTCCAGAAGCCGACGGTGTTCGAGGCGCTGACCGTGGCTGAGAACCTGGAGCTGGCTCTCGCCGGTGATCGCCGCGCGCGCTTTGCAATGCGCGCCAAGCTGAATGGCGAACAGCGTGATCGCCTGGATGAGCTGTTGAAGACGGTTCATCTCGCCGACGAGCGTGAACGCGTCGCCGGCCTGCTGAGCCACGGTCAGAAGCAGTGGCTGGAGATCGGCATGCTGCTGGCGCAAGACCCCAAGCTGCTGCTGCTCGACGAGCCCGTTGCCGGCATGACCGACGAGGAGACCGAGCGCACCGCCGAGCTATTCCTGAGCCTGGAGGGCAAGCACTCGCTCGTCGTCGTCGAGCACGACATGAACTTCGTCGGCACGCTGGCCGGCGCGCATCGCACGGTCACGGTTTTACATGAAGGCAAGACCTTGGCCGAAGGCACCATGGCCGCCGTGCAGTCCGACGAGAAGGTGATCGAGGTGTACCTTGGCAGATGACATCTTGAAAGTGCAGGATCTGCACAAGCACTACGGCGGCTCTCACATCCTGCGCGGCCTGAGCTTCGACCTGAAGCCCGGTGAAATCACGGTCGTGCTGGGTCGCAACGGCGTCGGCAAGACGACGCTGCTGAAGAGCCTGATGGGCGTCGTGCCTGTCACGTCCGGCAGCATCACGCTGGACGGCGAGGCAATCAACAAGCTGAAGACGCACCAGCGCGTTCGCGCAGGCCTCGGCTACGTGCCGCAGGGCCGCGAGATCTTCGGGCGATTGACGGTCATGGAGAACCTGCAGATGGGTCTTTCCAGCCAGCCCGCCGGCACGCCACTGCCCAAGGAGCTGTTCGAGCTGTTCCCCGTGCTCGACAAGATGCGCTCACGCCGCGGCGGCGACCTGTCCGGCGGCCAGCAACAGCAGCTCGCCATCGCCCGCGCGCTCGCGCCCGGCCCCAAGGTGTTGCTGCTGGACGAACCGACCGAAGKCATCCAGCCCAACGTCATCCAGGACATCGGCCGCGTCATCAAGCACTTGGCCCACGACAAGGGCCTGTCGGTCGTGCTCGTCGAGCAGTTCTACGACTTCGCCGAAGAGCTGGCCGACCAGTATTTGCTGATGCAGCGCGGCGAGATCGTCATGCGTGGGCGGGGCAAGGACATGGCGGCGGATGGGGTGCGGGAGAGGTTGGCGATCTGAGATCGCTGCCAATCGATTCCGTGTTCTGACGCGGCAGAACGCTATATCGCCGGGCTCCAGTAGGGGTGAACGCAGTGAACCGCATCGCCGACCGCATCATGCATCGTTCGGGTTCGCAGTGCCCGAACGGAGTTGTGGCAAGCTACCCGAACTGCCCAAGCTTCGGGCCCCAGGGATGCTCATGACGACCGCTCTCGAAACCCTTCAAGCAGAAGTACTGCGACTATCGCCAGCCGATCGCGCGAAGTTGCTGGATCGATTGATCGCCAGCCTGGACGTGGACGCTGGCGTTRAGGCTGCTTGGGACAAGCTGGCCGACGAACGCGAGCAAGAGCTTGAAGTCGGCACCGCCAACGCCGTGCCCGTCGATGTGGCCGTCGCCAGACTGGAAGCCCGCTTTCCCGGATGAAGGTCACACTGCATCCGGCCGCAGAGCAAGACGTCCACGAAGCCGCCGCCTTCTACGAGCGTGAGGGCTCGCCCATCGTGGCAGCCCGTTTTGTTGCAGAGTTCAAACGGCTTGCTGCCCTGCTCCTTGAGCATCCCGACATCGGCTCGCCACGCTCAAATGGCCGACGCGGTTTCGCCATGAGCGTCTTTCCATACACCGTTGTCTATCGCGTGATCGCGGACGAGGTCAGGATCATCGTCGTCAAGCACGACAGCAAGCGCCCGGGTTTTGGTGGGAGGCGCGCATAGCGCTGGCCTATTTGCTGCTCTCTGCCTCCAGCCACAGCACCGCAAACCACCCGTTCTCATCCGTCCACACCTTGCCTGGCTTGAAACCCGCGCGCTCGGCCAGGGACTGGAAGCCCGAAACCGTGTATTTGTGCGAATGCTCGGTGTGTAGCGTCTCGCCCTCGTGGAAGGTGTAGACCTCCCCACCCAAGCTCAGCTCCAGCGGCCGCGTCGCACGCAGATGCATCTCGATGCGTCGGTAGGCCGGGTTGTAGAAGGCTAGGTGCTCGAAGCCGTCCGGTGGGAACTCGGCGCCCAGTTCCTGCCGGGCGCGGTGCAGCAGGTTCATGTTGAAGGCTGCAGTGACGCCGGCCGCATCGTTGTAGGCCGCATGCAACGTGCCGTGGTCCTTCACGAGATCGATGCCGATCAACAGGCCACCGCCGGCCAGTTCGCC
>NZ_JBFULE010000758.1:0-2510 GCF_056400485.1 Roseateles sp. P5_B10 | reverse complement strand
CAGGGAAGAAGCCGACACGGCGGCTGCCCTCGGGGCAGGGCGGCAGCGTGTGCGGGCGCGTGAAGTCAGCCACCAGCGGCTGGACGGCCAGGCCCGGGTAGTCGCCCGCGAGGCCGTCACAGGCCGCCAGCAGGTGCGGGCCCGAGATGTCCACCGGCACGAACTGCACGCTGTCGCGCGGGATGGCGTCCAGCAGCAGGCGCACCTTGCGCAGAGCGCCGGCACCGTATTCGACGAGCTGCACCTGGCCGCCCATCTGCGCAGCCATGTCGTCCGCATGCGTTTGCAGCAGTGACAGTTCGGTACGCGTCGGGTAGTACTCGGGCAGGTCGCAGATCTGCTCGAACAGCTTCGAGCCGGCCTCGTCGTAGAAGTACTTGGGCGAGATCGCCTTGGGCGCGCGGCCCAGCGCCGCGTGCAGGTCGGCCGCGAACTGCTCGTTGTCGGCCGAGGCGCGGGGCTGGCGCCATTCGATACCTGGTTTCATCTTGCGAGCCTCACTCCACTGAACTGCCAGCGTGCGGCCGGCGGGAAAAAATTGCGGTAACTCGGTCGTGCGTGGCCCAGCGGGGTCGCGAGGCTGCCGCCTCTCAATACCTGCTGCCCCACCATGAACTTGCCGTTGTATTCACCAACCGCGCCCGCCGCGGGTTTGAAGCCGGGGTAGGGCGCGTAGCTGGAGCGAGTCCACTGCCAGGCCTGATCGGCGGCCAGCGCGAAGCCCGGCAATCCGCATGCCGCCTCCCACTCGAACTCGGTCGGCAGCCGCGCGCCAGCCCATTCAGCAAAAGCGCAAGCCTCGTAGAAGCTGAGCTGCATGACAGGCGCGTCGGCATCCAGCGGCTGCACGCCATGCAGGCCGAACACACTGCCGTCCTCCAGCCAGTAGGCCGGCCGCTGCCAGCCCTGGGCCTGCACGGTGGCCCAGCCATCGGACAGCCACAGCAGCGGCTCGCGGTAGCCGCCCGCGTCGATGAAGTCTTCGTACTCACCGCAGGTGACGAGGCGGTTGCTGATCTCGAAAGGCGCGAGCAGGGCCTGGTGGCGCGGGCCTTCGTTGTCGAAGGCAAAGCCGCTGCCGCCATGGCCGATGTCGACGATGCCGCCAGCGTGCTTCAGCCAGGCCTGATCGGGGGCGACGGCCTTGAGCGGTGTTGACACGTCGTAGGCCGGCAGCAGTGGGTTGCAGGAAAAGGCGTGCAGGATGTCGGTCAGCAGCAGCTCCTGGTGCTGCTGCTCGTGATGGCAGCCCAGCTCGATCAGCCGGCGGGCATCGTCGCCAGCGTGGGRCAGCAGGTCGGCCAGGGCGGCGTCCACATGGCGGCGGTAGGCCTTGACCTCGTCCAGGCTGGGCCGGCTCAGCAGGCCGCGTTGCGGGCGCGCATGACGCGGGCCCAGGCTCTCGTAATAGGAATTGAAGAGGCGCGGCCAGCGCTCGTCGAAGACGCAGTAGTCCGGCAGATGTGGCAACAGCACCAGGGTCTCGAAGAACCAGGTCGTGTGGGCCAGATGCCATTTGGTAGGGCTGGCGTCGGCCATGGACTGCAGCTGGGCGTCCTCGTCCGACAGGGGCGCGGCAAGGGCGAGCGAATGGGCTCGGGTGGCGCGGAGCAGCTCGGTCAACATGGGTGGCACCGTATCGCAAACTGCTGCCAACGGTATGTCAGTGCAGGGTCTTTGGCTGTAGGACACCCCCCCCTAGGGTGGGTGCGGGGATGTCAGCAGRGCCAATTCCCCTAGGATCGCCGCCATACAACAAGGAGACCGGGCATGAAAGCAATCGCCTTCATCGCCGCCCTGCTGGCCGCGACCGCGGTGCAGGCCAACGAGCCGATCACGCTCAAGGTGCATCACTTCTGGCCGCCCGGCGCCATGCCGCCGACACAGATCCTGGCGCCCTGGTGCGACAAGATCGCGGCAGACTCCGGCAACCGCCTGAAATGCCAGGTCTACCCGGCCATGCAGCTCGGCGGCACGCCGGCCCAGTTGATCGACCAGGTCAAGGACGGTGTCGTCGACATCGCCTTCACGCTACCGGGCTACACGGCCGGGCGCTTTCCCATCATGGAGGTGTTCGAGCTGCCCTTCATGACGAACTCCGCCGAGGCGGCGTCGCGCGCAGCCTGGGACTTCTATGGCAAGTACGCCGTCAAGGAGTTTGCCGCGGTCAAGCCGCTGATGTTCGCGACGCACGACGAGGGCTATCTGCACACCCGCGAGCGCCAGATCAAGACGCTGGCCGACTTCAAGGGCCTGAAGTTGCGCGCACCGACGCGCCAGACCAACAAGCTGCTCAGCAGCCTGGGTGCCTCACCGGTCGGCATGCCGCTGCCGGCCGTGGCCGATGCGGTCAGCAAGGGCACCATCGACGGCTTTGCGCTGCCCTGGGAGGTCATCCCCTCGGTCAAGCTGCACGAGATGGTCAAGTACCACACCGAGACCGACCCGAGCCGGCCGGCGCTGTACAGCGCGGTCTTCATCCTGGCGATGAACCCGGCCAAATACGACAG
>NZ_JBFULE010000757.1:0-2515 GCF_056400485.1 Roseateles sp. P5_B10 | reverse complement strand
GCGTAGGTGTTGTCCTCGTCGGTCCCGTCCGCCGGGTACGCACTCGATTTGCAAACCGCATTGAACTTGACGCGCTCTCCGGTCACGCTGCCATCCGCGCCCACCATGCGCTCGACCGCGTTGACAACGAACTTCGCACGCATCGGCACGGGAACAACAGCTTCGGCCAAGGGCGCGCCCAGCACGGCCGAAGCCATCAGCACGGTGGCCGTCATGTCCGGCGCCTGCGCCACCATCTGGCACGCATCCACACCCGAAGCACTCGCCACACCCAGAGACAGACAGGCCACCGCAGCGACCAGTAGACAACCGATCATTCGTTTCATGAGATTGATTCCTTGGAAGGTGCCGCGGCTCACGGCGATCCCCTTGGCCAGTGACGGGGAAGCCCTGATGCTAGGAAGGCGTCAGCGCTTGCCGTGCGCCTTCTGCCAGGCGCCCTTCTCCGCGGCCATCTTGTCTTTCAGCCCCTGGGTGAGGATGGGGTTGTTGTCGGTATCCAGCAGGCATTCGGTCTGCGCGCAGTGGCAGCGGTACCGGTTGCCGTTCTTGCCGTAGAACTCGCGCACCTCGGCCGTGGTCGTGACCATCCCATTGCGGCTGGCGTGCCATGGCCGCGTCGTCGGGATCAGCGCTGACGTCCAAAGCAACCCCAGGTTCAGGCCCAGGCTCTCGGTCGCATAGTCAGCCTCCGCCCATCGCGCTTGGCGCAGGGTGTCGGTGATGTCGGTCTGAGCGTAGCTGGCAGCCTTCGAGCGGCTGACGTCCAACCGTTCCATGATCTCTGTGCGCACGGCCTTGGGGTTCTTCCCGTCGACCACGGCCCGGCCGATGATCTGCGACAGGTCCGCCCGCGCCTCGGCGGCCAGGCCGGTCCAGTGTTCGTAGCTCTTCACCTGGGCCATGCCAACCCGGTTGCGGTAGGCGTCCGAGAACACGACCTGCTGCAGGCTGCGCGCCGCGGCGTAGCCCTCGGACAGCCGGGTCAGGTTGGCGACGCTCTGCGCTGAGCCGAGCTGGCTCGCCTCTTCGTCGTAGGGCGCGTACCAGAAGTGCCGCGAGGTGTCCCGGCCCGAGATGATCCAGCGATCGAGCGCCTCCTGCAGGGCCTGCGTCGTGGCGGCCATCTCGTCAGGCGTCAGGCCGTACAGCGTGCCGGCCATCGCCGTGTCATTGAGGCTGTAGACCCGGATTCCGTCGAAGATGGCCAGCACGTCGACCTGCAGGCCGGCGTAGCGCCGGTAGATCTCCCGCACCGCGCGGCGCAGGATGCCCATTGACCCTGTCCGCTCCTGGACGTTGCCCGGGATCAGCGGGTTCGGGACGCGCTTCACTTGGCCGCCGGCTTGGCCCCGGGCTTCGGCATGGGCTTGCCGGCTGGATCGCCGGGCAATGGCTCGGGCGGCAGATCTTCCTTGAACTCGTCGCCAGCCGCCTTGCGCTCTTCGTAGCCGGCCGCCTTGCGGATCTCGTCGGCATCGAAGATGGGCTCGGTTGCACCGCCATCGAATGCCGTCTTGTTGGTCGTGGCCATGGTCTGGGCGTTCGTGAGCTTCTGCTCGCCCTTCGGCGCGCCAAGGTCAGGCCACTCGACCTCGAAGTCCCCAGCATCGATCAGGCCGATGGTCTGCATGCGGCGCACAAGCTGCTTGAGCATCGGCGTCAGCTCGTTGGCCTGGCGAGAGGCGCAGCGCTCGTTGAAGTCGGCGCGGTCTTCGTCGCTTGCCATCCGGCCGGTCTGCTGCCCGAAGAGGATCGTGAAGGGGATGCGCACCGAGGCGGCAAAGAGGTTCGCGGCCACGCCGAACGACGGCTCAGGATCCGCGACCGTGGTCTGAAGGGCGCTGGCCTCTCCGCCCTGGATGACGATGCTGCTGTCCTGGTTGCGGTTGAGGTTGCGGGTCTGCTCCTCATGCACCTCGCGCACTGTCTTGGTCGACGGTGTGCCGTCCGCGTTCTGCGTAATGGCCAGGACGTTGGATTCCTTGTCGTATCTGAAAACCAGCGTGCGGGCGCTGTTCTTCAGGAAACCCTCGGCCGACCCGCCGGCGATCTTCTCGAGGTCGATCAGGTGGTTGATGCCGGCTTGCAGCAGTGGCACGCCGTCGAAGAAGTCGCCGACGCTGCCCTCGGCCAGGATCTGGACGCGGCTGGGGTGCGCGTCGACCCAGGTCTCCGGCTGGGCCTGGGTGTTGGCGTTGGCCTGCGGCGAGCGCGTGCGGTACTGGAACATCAGCGGCTGACCGTAGTTGTCGGCCGCCTGGTCTTCCTGCCACTTGATCACCTGGATCTGGTCTTCGAACACCGGGACGATGTCGACCAGCTTCGTGCCGCTCACCAGCGGCTGATTGAGCGGCTGCCCGTCGGCCACGCGGTAAATCAGCGCGGAGAACCGGCCAACCATGTTGCGACGGTCGAAGTCGCGCAGCTTCTGCCAACCGTTGATCGAGTCCAATAGCTCTCCGACCTTCGTCTCCCACGGGCTGACCTCGTCGGCGTCCTTCTTCTTGATGCG
>NZ_JBFULE010000756.1:0-2517 GCF_056400485.1 Roseateles sp. P5_B10 | reverse complement strand
GCTTCACCCAGTTTCTGGGCTTCGGCCAGCTTGGCAGCAGCAGCCTTTTCGAGTTCCGCACGGCGGACTTCGAATTCCTTGATCGCGGCCTCGGTGGCGCGGCGCGCCTGCTTGGTCGGGATCAGGAAGTTGCGGGCATAACCATCCTTGACCTTGACGACGTCGCCGAGGTTGCCGAGGTTGGACACTTTTTCGAGCAGGATCACTTGCATGTCGTCAGCTCCTTAGACCTTGTGCTGGTCGCTGTACGGCAGCAGGGCCAGGAAGCGCGCGCGCTTGATGGACACCGTCAGCTGACGCTGGAAGAAGGCGCGCGTACCGGTCAGGCGAGCGGGCGTGATCTTGCCGTTTTCGGAGATGAAATCGCGCAGCGTGTCGATGTCCTTGTAGTCGATCTGCTCGACACCGGCGACGGTGAAGCGGCAGAAACGCTTGCGACGGAACAGCAACGATTGTTGGTTGCGCTTGGGCTTCTTGTCTTTGGAGAAGCGACCTTTACCACGTGGCGGGGGCATAGAGGACCTCTGTTAAATCTATCCGGATTCAATCAATTCCGGGTTCTAGGAAGCAGCGGGTTCGATCACGGTGACGTGGGCGATGAAGCCCCGGCCGTTGCGCTGGTGGGTCAGGAAACCGCGGAAGACCGCGATGCCACCGACTCCCAGCGCCTGCAACTGCTTGGCCACCTCGCCCACCGCAACCGCTTTGATCTCCAGCGAGATCTTGCGCGGCTTGCCGGCTTCGATGACTTCGGACTCGGCCTTGAGGCTTGCGTCCAGGGCCATCAGCCCGGCGGGTGTGTAGCGAACTTGTCCGAGTTGCTGGATCTGCGCCTGGAGGTGAAGCTGGTTCACGCCAGGGGCACGCTGCTCGAAAAACCTGGTTCTTTAGCGATGACCTGTGCTCAGGCCGCTTCTTGCGGTTGCGGCGCCTTGCGGGCTTCTTCGCGCTCGACGGCCTTCATCATGACCGAGGGGGTCGCGATGGCCTTGTCCTGAACCACGGTGAGGTGGCGCAACACGGCGTCGTTGAAGCGGAAGCCAGTCTCGAGCTCAGCCAGGACTTCCTTGCTGCACTCGATGTTCAGGCACAGGTAATGGGCCTTGGCGAGCTTCTGGATCAGGTAAGCCATCTGGCGACGGCCCCAGTCCTCAACTCGGTGCACGACACCACCACCGGTGGTGATCAGGCCCTTGTAGCGCTCCAGCATGGCCGGAACTTGTTCGCTTTGATCCGGATGGATCAGCAGAACGATTTCGTAGTGACGCATATTTACTCCTTGTGGATTCCAGCCCGACGGGGTTGCCGGTCTGAGGAAGCCGCGCCACGGCGTCTACACGCGGTACGGCAAGGGGGAACCAAGGATTCTAGCCCGGAAGGGGTGAATGACCAAATCGCCGCCCCTTCACTCTCGTTGATCAGGCCACCGGCCGACTGCGCAGCTTGTCGACGAAATCACGATCGCGCTGGCTGGGCGCGGCTGTCAGCAGGCTGACGAGGGCCAGGACCAGCGCACCGGCGGGCACGCCGAAGAGGCCGGCCGAGGCCGGCTGGATGCCCCAGATCAATGTCGCCGGGCCGGGCAGGCCGATCAGAGCCCGCGCGCCGGGGTGGGCGATGACGAGATAGATCAGGCAGACGACGAGGCCGGTCAACATGCCCGCCAGGGCGCCGGCGCGGTTGGCGCGGCGCCAGAACACGCCGGCGACCAGGGCCGGGAAAAAGGTCGAGCCGGCGATGGAGAAAGCGGCCGTGACGACGGCCAGGATGTCCGCCGGCCGGCTGGATGCCACCGCCGCCGCCGCCAGCGCTGCCGCCAGCAACAAGGCCTTGGACAGCGTGACCCGCCGCGTGCGCGAGGCCTCGGGGTTGATGGCCTTGTAGTAAAGGTCGTGGGACAGCGCGCTGGAGATGGCCAGCAGCAGGCCGTCTGCGGTGGACAACGCAGCCGCCAGCCCACCGGCCGCCACCATGCCCGAGATGACATAGGGCAGGCCGCCCAGCTCTGGCATGACCAGCATGACGAGATCGGGGTGCAGGCGCAGTTCGCCCAGTTGCAGGCGGCCATCACCGTTCAGGTCCACGGCCGACAGCAGGGTCGGGTCGACGCGCTGCCATTGGCGTATCCAGGCAGGCAGTTGGTCGAAGGACGTGCCCACCAAGCTGTTGAAGACCTCGGTCTTGACCATGACGGCCAGGGCCGGCGCCGTCAGATAGAGCAGGCAGATGAAGACCAGGGACCAGGCCACCGACTGGCGCGCCGCGGCGACGGAGCTGGTCGTGTAGTAGCGCGTCAGCAGATGAGGCAGGCCGGCCGTGCCGACCATCAGGCAAAAGGCCAGCGCGATGAAGTTGCGGCGGGCCGCGCTGGCCTGCTCGCGCTCGGGCGGGCTGCCGTCGGGGTTGCCTGCAAAGGGCTGCATATGGGGCACGAGGCCGGACAGCGGCTGGGCGAGCTGAGCCTCGCCCGCCTGCTCGCGCCGCCAGCGCTCCTCGGCCTCGGGGGCTGTGCGCTGC
>NZ_JBFULE010000755.1:0-2527 GCF_056400485.1 Roseateles sp. P5_B10 | reverse complement strand
GCACTGCATCTCCGCCGGCGTGGCCGTGTGTGTCGTTGACTTTCTTGAAGTGATCCAGATCCAGCAACGCCACGCAGACGGGATGCGAATGCCGGCGTGGGTCCGCGAGAGCGCTAGCGGCAAGCTTCAAAATATGGCGCCGGTTCGGGACACCTGTCAGTTCATCAGTAAATGCTGCCTGGACCGCAAGTTCGTGTGCATGCGCCAGTTCGGCTGCCATGCGCTGGTTGGCCCGTAGCAACCGCTCGAGGTCATCCTTCTCGTCGCGCAGCGACTTGCGCTGCAGGTACAGCGCTACGAAGGCTGCCACCTTGCTCTGCATCACAAGCGGCGGAACGGGCTTCATCAGAAAGTCAACCGCACCAGTTTCATAGCCCTGAAACGTTCGCTCGGTGTCGATGCTGGCCCCGGTCAAAAAAATGATGGGCACCTCATTTGTGCGTTCATCGCCGCGCATTGCCGCGGCGAGCTCGAAACCATCTACGCCAGGCATGTTGACGTCGATCAACGCCAAGGCGAACTCATATTGACGCAGTAACTCCAACGCCACCGCTGCCGACAGCGCAGATACAACCTCAACGCCTGGCCGATCCAAGATTAGCTTGGTTGTTACCAAGCTGTCAGGATGGTCATCGACATGAAGAACGAAGGCGATGTCGCGGGTAGGCAGCGCTAACTCCCGAAAACTGTGCCTTTGCACGTTAGCAAGAGCCAGAGCCAACGATGTTGCTCAGGATAAGAATTTTTCAATGCGTTACTGATGGGCGCGAATTGCTATCTGCTGGCCAGCAGATGCGATGCTTGAAACGTTCCGTAAAAGAACCCCGTAGCGGGGTTCCTGCCACGATTTCTCGGGGCGCAGCCCCTACAAACGCGCGCTGACCGTGGTGCATGGGCCCGCGGCAATCAACGCAGTTTGAAGGACCTGATGACCGCTACGCACGACCCGCATCCCGCCCTCGCCCGGCGCTCCCTGCTTGCAGGCCTGGGCCTGCTGCCCGCTCTGCCGCTGCTGTGCAGCGCGCCGGCGCTCGCCGAGACCCGCCCGGTGCCCGCCTCGGCCAGCGGCGTCTTCCGCCACACCGGCCTGCTGGTCACGGACGACGACTTCAAGCGCATCCGTGGTCATATCGCGGCCGGCGAGCAGCCCTGGACGGGCTGGTGGAACAGGCTGTGCGCCGACCGCCTCACGTCGCTGACTAATGGCTGGCCGAGTCCGCAGCCGGCGGTCTACCGCCAAGACAACAGCAAGTTCGCGCTGTACCGCGACATCCAGCGCGCCTGGTGCCTGGCGCTGCGCTGGAAGCTGTCGGACGACCTCCGCTATGCCGACAAGGCGGTGGAGACCCTGGATGCCTGGGCGCAAACGCTGAAATTGGTCGCGACCAAGGCCGAAGGGTCGACCGCCCCTGACGACCACACCTACATCCTGATGGCCGGCATGCAAGGCCACCAGTTTGCCCAGATCGGCGAGGTGATGCGCAGCTACCCAGGTTGGGCGCCGGCGAGCCTGGCGCGCTTCCAGCAGATGCTGCTGGATGTGTTCGGCAGCATCTGCTCCGGGTTTCTCAAGAAGGTCTCCCTCGGCTCGCATGCCAACTGGGACATGGCCTCGTTGTGTGGCGCCATGGCCATCGGCGTGTTCTGCGACCGGCCCGAGCTGTACAGGCAGGCCTGCGACTACTACGCGGGCAACAACCGAGGCGAGCTGGCCATGTTCGGCAATGGCTCCATCGTGCACAGCGTGTACTTCATGCACCCGGGTCATTTCGGGCAGTGGGAGGAGAGCGGGCGCGACCAGGGGCATTCGACGCTGGGGATGTCGCTCGGCGGCGACCTGCTGGAGATGGCCTGGAACCAGGGTGACGACCTCTACGGGATGTACAACAACCGCTTCCTCGCAGCGGCCGAGTACGTGGCGCGCTCCAACCTCAAGGACGAGAACGGCAACGTCTACGCCATGCCGTACGCGCCGGAACACAACCCCTCGCAGCCCCATACGGCGAGGTGGACGGAGGTCAACCAGTCCTTCCAGAACTACCGCAACGCCTGGGAACCTATCTACAACCACTACGTGAACCGCATGGGGCTGGCAGCGCCCAACGTCGCGCGCATGCTGCCGCTGTGCGAAGGGAACTACGGGTCGGGCAATGGCGACGACATGGTGTACCCGACGCTGACGCAACGCCGGCCTGCCTATGCCGGGCCGATGAAGGCGCCCTCCGGCCTCACGGCTCCTGTGCACGACGGCCGCGTCGTGCTGTCGTGGTGGGGCAGCGTGGGTGCGACTTCCTATGCGGTCAAGCGCGCCGCCCGTGCCAACGGGCCCTTCACTCACTTGACGACCATCCCCGCCACCGAACTCCTGACCCACACGGACACGCCGCCCAAGGGTGTCTGGTTCTACCAGGTCACCGCCCTGGGCAGCGCCAGCGCCAGCGCCGCTTCCGCGGTGGCGCGGGCCGCCGTGCCCGGCGAGCGACGTTTCTCGATGCCATTGAATGGCAGCAACGGCACGGGCACCATC
>NZ_JBFULE010000754.1:0-2528 GCF_056400485.1 Roseateles sp. P5_B10 | reverse complement strand
TCGGCCCAGTGGTCGAGGATGTCGCGGGCGCGCTGGCTGCCGGTCCAGCGGTGGTGGTCCTCCAGCAGCTTCTTCAGGATGGCCTCGTCGGTCTGGGCCTCGCGGTCCACGCCGTCGACACCCTTGGTGCGGTGCCAGATGGCCTTGTCGACGCTGGCTTCCYGCTCCTGCGCCGTGGCGAGCTTCTCCAGCGACACCATGCTGGTGTTGCAGCGCTTGGCGAAGTGGCCGTCCTCATCAAACACGTAGGCGATGCCGCCGCTCATGCCGGCTGCGAAGTTGCGGCCGGTCTTGCCGAGCACGGCGACGGTGCCGCCGGTCATGTACTCGCAGCCATGGTCGCCCGTGCCCTCGACGACGGCCGTGGCGCCCGACAGGCGCACCGCGAAGCGCTCGCCGGCGACGCCACGGAAGAAGGCCTCGCCGCGCGTCGCGCCATACAGCGCGGTGTTGCCGACGATGATGTTCTTGGTCGCGTCGCCGCGGAAGTCGATGCTGGGGCGCACGACGATGCGGCCGCCCGACATGCCCTTGCCGGTGTAGTCGTTGGCGTCACCGATCAGGTAGAAGGTGATGCCATGCGCCAGGAAGGCGCCGAAGCTCTGGCCGCCGGTGCCTTCCATCTGGATGAAGATGGTGTGGTCGGGCAGGCCCTCGGGCTTGCGGCGGATCAGCTCGCCGGACAGGCGTGCACCCACCGAGCGGCGCACGTTGCTGACCTCCTGCATGAACTGCACCTTCTCGCCCTTCTCGAAGGCGGGCAGGCACTTCTCGATCAGCTTGACGTCCAGTGCGCGCTCCAGGCCATGGTCCTGCACATCGTTGTGGATGCGGGCCACGTCGGCCGGGACGTTGGGGCGGTGGAAGATGCGGGCGAAGTCCAGGCCCTTGGCCTTCCAGTGCGAGACGGCCTTCTTGGTGTCCAGCCAATCACTGCGACCAATCAGTTCGTCGAACTTGCGCACGCCCAGCTGGGCCATGATCTGGCGCGCTTCCTCGGCAACGAAGAAGAAGTAGTTGACGACGTGCTCGGGGCGGCCGGTGAACTTCTTGCGCAGCACCGGGTCCTGCGTGGCCACACCCACAGGGCAGGTGTTCAGGTGGCACTTGCGCATCATGATGCAGCCCTCGGCCACCAGCGGTGCGGTGGCGAAGCCGAACTCGTCGGCGCCCAGCAGCGCGCCGATGACGACGTCGCGGCCGGTCTTCATCTGGCCGTCGGCCTGCACGCGCACGCGGCCGCGCAGGCGGTTCAGCACCAGGGTCTGCTGCGCCTCGGCCAGGCCMAKYTCCCASGGCGWGCCGSMRTGCTTGATGGASSWCCATGGCGAMGCRCCCGTGCCGCCGTCRTGGCCGGCRATSACGAYGTGGTCGGCCTTGCACTTGGCCACGCCGGTGGCCACCGTGCCCACGCCGACTTCGGACACCAGCTTGACCGACACGTCCGCCTTCGGGTTGACGTTCTTCAGGTCGTGGATGAGCTGGGCCAGGTCCTCGATGGAGTAGATGTCATGGTGGGGCGGCGGGCTGATGAGGCCCACGCCCGGCACCGAGTGGCGCAGCATGCCGATGTACTCGGACACCTTGCCGCCGGGCAGCTGGCCGCCCTCGCCGGGCTTGGCGCCCTGGGCCATCTTGATCTGGATCTGGTCGGCGCTGACCAGGTACTCGKTCGTCACGCCGAAGCGGCCCGAGGCCACCTGCTTGATCTTGGAGCGCAGGCTGTCGTTTTCCTTCAGCTCGTAGTCGACGGCGATGACCTTGCCGTCGATCACGTCGCTGATCTTGGTACCAGCGGTGATCTTGATGCCCTTGAGCTCGTTGCGGTAGCGGGCCGGGTCTTCGCCGCCCTCGCCCGTGTTGCTCTTGCCGCCGATGCGGTTCATCGCGACGGCCAGCGTGGCGTGGGCCTCGGTGGAGATGGAGCCCAGCGACATGGCGCCGGTGGCGAAGCGCTTGACGATGTCGGCAGCCGACTCGACCTCTTCCAGCGGCACGGCCTTGGTCGGGTCGAACTTGAACTCGAACAGGCCGCGCAGCGTCATGTGGCGCTTGCTCTGATCGTTGATGAGCTGGGCGTAGTCCTTGTAGGTTTCGAACTTGCCCGAGCGCGCCGCGTGCTGCAGCTTGGCGATGGCGTCGGGCGTCCACATATGCTCTTCGCCGCGGGTGCGCCAGGCGTATTCGCCGCCAGTCTCCAGCATGCTGTCCAGCAGCGGGTCGTCGCTGAAGGCCGCCTCATGCATGCGGATGGCCTCCTCGGCCACCTCGAACACGCCGATGCCGCCCACCTGCGTGGCGGTGCCGCGGAAGTACTTCTCGACGAAGTCCGGCTTCAGGCCGAYGGCMTCGAAKATCTGCGCGCCGCAGTAGGACWKGTAGGTCGAGATGCCCATCTTSGACATGATCTTGGACAGACCCTTGCCCACGGCCTTGATGTAGTTGTAGCGGGCCTGTTCGGCGGTCAGCTTGGGCGGCAGCTCGTCCTTCATGGCCTCGAGCGTTTCCAGCGCGAGGTAGGGGTGGAC
>NZ_JBFULE010000753.1:0-2528 GCF_056400485.1 Roseateles sp. P5_B10 | reverse complement strand
GCTCTGGCCCAAGAACATCGGGCAGCAGGCCCTGAGCGGCGTGCGGCGCTGGATGGCGCTGCTGCCCAGCACCGTCATCGCGCTCGTGGGCGCGACGCTGGCCACCGCGCTGCTGGACCTGCCGCTGGAAACCATCGGCAGCCGTTTCGGTGGCATTCCGCGTAGCCTGCCAGCGCTGGCCTGGCCGGACGCGAGCTGGGAGGGCCTGCGCCAGCTCGTCATCCCGACATTGACTTTGGCGCTGCTCGGCGCCATCGAGTCACTGCTCTGCGCCCGCGTGGCCGACAAGCTCACGCCTGACCTGCCCCGCCATGACCCCAACCAGGAGCTGATGGCGCAGGGTATCGCCAACCTGGTGGCGCCGCTGTTCGGCGGCATGCCGGCCACCGGCACCATCGCCCGCACGGTGACCAATATCCGTGCCGGCGCGACCAGCCCGGTCGCCGGCATCGTGCATGCGCTGAGCCTGCTGATCATCCTGCTCGTGGCCGCGCCGCTGGCCGTGCATGTGCCCCTCGCGGCCTTGGCCGGCATCCTGCTCGTCGTCGCCTGGAACATGGGCGACTGGCACGAGTTCGCGAGGCTGCGGCGATTCAACTTCACCTACCGCACGCTGCTCGTCGGCACTTTCACGCTGACCGTCGTGACCGACCTGACCGTGGCGGTGGAGGTGGGCCTGATCGCGTCCTGCGTGTTCTTCGTCTGGCGCATGGGCCAGCTGTTCACGATCAACCGCTTCGACGCCGGCGTCCTGCCCGAGGGCGTGGTGGCCTACGAGCTCTATGGCGCCCTGTTCTTTGGCGCGGTCGGCAAGATCGAGGCGCTGGCCGAGCAGCTGCCCGCTGGCACGCGGGCCGTCGTCTTCGAGATGCACCGCCTCATCGTCATGGACACCTCGGGCGTGGAGGCCCTGCGCGAACTGCACCGCACGCTGGCCAAGCGCAGCGTCGCCCTGGTGCTCGCGAACATCAACGCCCAGCCCCTGGATCTGCTGCGCCGCTCCGGTCTCGCCGCCGAATTGGGCGACGCCGCCATCGTGCCCAGCATCGCCGATCTAAAATCAGCCCCTTAGTCAAAGAGACCCCCATGCCGCTGTTCTGGAAGCCCTACAAGTCCGAAGTCACGAACTTCATTGAGCAACTCAAGGCCCAGCGCCCCACGCTGGAGGCCGAACAGCGCGCCGGCCGTGCCCTGCTGTGGGACAAGGAGCAGGACCGCAACGCCCAGGCCGGTTTCGACGACGCCCGCGTGCCGCAGCAGCCCTACGTCTATCAAACGTCCGGCAAGTAAGCGTTGACGGCCATGGCTGAGGAATCCAGCCAAGCCGCGTCTGACCTTCCCGAGGTGGTCGACGCGGTCGCAGTGGCGCGCCTGTACGGCGAGCCGCTGTTCCAGATGCCGCTGGACCTCTACATCCCGCCGGATGCGCTGGAAGTCTTCCTTGAGGCCTTCCAGGGCCCGCTGGACCTGCTGCTGTACCTCATCCGCAAGCAGAACTTCAACATCCTCGACATCCCGCTGGCCGACGTGACCCGCCAGTACCTGAGCTATGTCGAGCAGATCCGCAAGCACAACCTCGAGCTGGCCAGCGAATACCTCTTGATGGCCGCGATGCTGATCGAGATCAAGTCGCGCATGCTGCTGCCGCCCAAGAAGAGCGAGGATGGCAAGGAGGCCGAGGATCCGCGTGCCGAGCTGGTGCGGCGCCTGCTGGAGTACGAGCAGATGAAGCTCGCCGCCGCGCGGCTGGACCGCCTGCCGCAGTTGGGTCGCGACTTCCTGCGCGCCCAGGTCCACATCGAGCAGTCGCTGACGCCCCACTTCCCCGACGTCAACACCGACGATCTGCGCGAGGCCTGGCTCGATATCCTCAAGCGTGCCAAGCTCAACCAGCACCACAAGATCAGCCGCGAGCAGCTTTCGGTGCGCGAGCACATGAGCATCGTGCTGCGCCGCCTGCAGGGCCAGCGCTTCGTCGAGTTCGAGGCCCTGTTCGACGTCACGCGCGGCCAGGCCGTCATCGTCGTCACCTTCATCGCGATGCTGGAGCTGGCCAAGGAGCGCCTGCTGGAGATCACGCAGGCCGAGGCGTTCGCGCCGATCTATGTGCGGCTGGCCTACGCGGCCAACTGATCAACGTCCGCGCAGCTTCTGCACCGCCGTCACGGCAGCCAGCACCAGTGCGCCGGCGATGACGCCGATCAGTGCATTGGCGCCGTTCTCCAGTACCAGCCCCACAGCCCAAGCCTGGCCCTCTGCCAGATGGGCAATCGCGTGATGCAACGGCGCGATGCCGTGCACGAGGATGCCGCCGCCGACCAGGAACATCGCCGCCGTGCCCAGCACCGTCAGCAGCTTCATCAACTGCGGCGCAGCGGCCAGCAGGAARCGGCCSAMRGCCTGCGCCGCWGCGCCKGCCTTGCGYGACAGCCASAGCCCGGCGTCGTCCATCTTGACGATGCCGGCCACAACACCGTAGACGCCCACCGTCATCGCGAAGGACACCGCCACCAGCACGGCCAACTGGG
>NZ_JBFULE010000752.1:0-2530 GCF_056400485.1 Roseateles sp. P5_B10 | reverse complement strand
TCTTTATTCGGCGTCGTCAGACAGATCGGGGACTTCCAGCTCGGCGTCGATCTCGCTGTCGAAATCGGCCGAAGCCTTGACCGGGATCCATGGGCGGTCCAGCGGGCGGTAGATGCGGCTCTGCAGGCGCGCCAGGCGGTCGGAACGCTCGATGGCGTTCATCACCTCGGCGGGGGAGATCAGCATCGCGAAGGGGTCAGCTAGATTCGGGGTGTTGGACAGCATGGTGGGCCTCGTGTTTGACGATGACTCCACTTTAGGCAGCCGCGCCTTGGCGCAACAGTCGGCCCAGCGCGCTAGCCGCTGTAAGACTTTTCCCTACACGGCCCCCGGGGCGAGAACTAATTGGCGCTCTTGGCAGGTTCTGCAGCTTTGGCCGCGCGCTGGCGTTCCTGAATGATCAGGCGCAGCTCCTTGGCCATCACATCGCGGCCGCCGCGCTGGGCGAAATCGGCCGCCGTCAGTTCCTGCTCATTGGCCGCGCGCGGCTCGGCGCCCGCCTTGATGAGCAGAGGCACCAGATCGCTGTTGCCGTAGCGCGCCGCCATCATCAGCGGCGTCGTACCGTTCTCGGAGCGCGCATTGAGCTCGGCGCCGTGAGCGATGAGGAAGGCCGCCACGCCGTTGTCCGGCCCGCTGCAGGCGTAGTGCAGCGGCGTCCAGCCCGCGCGGTTGACGGCGGCGCCACGCTTGACCAGGGCCTGCACGGCCGGCAGCGAGCCGCGGATGGCAGCCACCATCAACGGCGTCTCGCCCTGGGCATTGGCTTCGTCCACCTGCGTCTGCGGCGAAGCCAGCAGACTGTCCAGCGCGCGCAGCGACTCTTCACGCACGGCGATGAAGATGGCCTTGCGGCCGCGCGAGTCAGCCTGGTTGGCGTCCACGCCCTTGAGCAGCAGGGCCAGCACGGCGCGGCCGTCGTTCATTTCGGCGGCAATGGCGAGTTCGTCAGCGGGCGCGGCACGCAGGGCCGTCGTGGCCAGCAGCGCCAGCGCGGCGATCCATGCCTTCTTCATGCCGCTTCGGGCAGGCCGAACAGCCGCCGCGTATTTGCCGTCGTGCGGGCGGCCAGCTCCTCCACCGGCAGGCCCACCGCATCGGCCACCGCCTTGGCCACATGGGGCACATAGGCCGGCGAATTGGTCTTGCCGCGGAAGGGCACCGGCGCGAGATAGGGGCTGTCGGTTTCGATCAGCACGCGATCAAGCGGCAGCAGCCTCAGCAGGTCACGCAGGTCCTGGGCGTTCTTGAAGCTGACGATGCCCGAGAAGGAGATGTAGTAGCCGCGTTCGACGGCGGCCAGGGCAACTTCCGCCGTCTCGGTGAAGCAGTGGAAAACGCCGCCGGCCTGCTCACCGCCCTCTTCGTCCAGCACGCGCAGCGTGTCGGCCGCGCTGGAGCGAGTGTGGATGACCAGTGGCTTCGCCGCTGCCTTCGCGGCCCGGATGTGGGTGCGAAAGCGCTCGCGCTGCCACTCCATGTCGTCGATGCTGCGGCCGTTGAGGCGGTAGTAGTCCAGCCCGGTCTCGCCGATGGCGACGACACGCGGCAGCGCGGCCAGGCGCACCAGTTCCGCCACGTCGGGTTCGCGCATGTCCTCGGTGTCGGGGTGTACGCCCACGGTGGCCCACAGCTGGGCATGCTCAAGAGCCAGCGCATGCACGGCCTCGAACTCCTCCATCTGCGTGCAGATGCAGATGGCCTGCTCGACCTGCGCGGCCTGCATGTCGGCCAGGATGGCGGGAAGGTTCTGCTTCAGCTCCGGGAAGCTGAGATGGCAATGCGAGTCAACGAACATCGACGGGAACAGGAATCAAAGGGTCTGAGTCGGCTTGCTCGACGAGATCGCAGTGCCCAGGATTTCCTCGATCCTGACGCGGATCAACCGGGTCTTCTCGTCACCAGGGAAGCGCACGCCCACGCCCTGGGTGCGGCCACCCGACGCGTTGGCTGGCGTCAGCCAGGCCACCTTGCCGGCCACCGGATAGCGCTGGTTGTCCTCGGGCAGGGCCAGCAGCAGGTAGACGTCTTCGCCGAGCTTGTAGTCTCGCGTCGTCGGCACGAACAGGCCGCCTTCCGTGAAGGCCGGGATGTAGGCGGCGTAGAGCGCCGACTTCTCGCGGAAGACCAATTGGATGACGCTGGGCCGCGCGCCGGACGATGCGCCCTGACCGCTCACCGTGGGCAAGGGCAGGCTACCGCTCACCTTGCTGGGCTGGAATTGCGGAGACTTGGAGGAGGGGGCGTCGCTCATGAAGGGCGAGTGTAGTCAGCGCGCGGCGGCCGAGATGGCCGTCTGGGCTTGCGCCACCAAGGCCTCGATCCACAACCCGGCGTTCAGCGGATGGTCGGCGTGGCGGGCGGCGCGGCGCAGTTCGGCGTCCCAGCTCAGCAACGGTGCGGCGCGCTTGGGCGCAGGCAGGGCCGCCGGCGCGAAGAACTGGCCGCGCTGCCCGTGGCTGCGGCGCACCAGGTCGTGGCACAGGCGCTGCAGCGCATCGATGACGCGAGGTGGCGCCCAGTCCGACAA
>NZ_JBFULE010000751.1:0-2534 GCF_056400485.1 Roseateles sp. P5_B10 | reverse complement strand
CCCTGCATCTGGCCGGGATCTACGCGCTGAGCGCCGGGCTGATCAAGTCTCCGCCCAGGGTCAAGGAAGCCACCATCCTGTTGCCACCCATCCCGGACAAGCAGCCCGAAAGGGAACCTGTGCGAGAGATCAAGAAGGCCGAACAGCCCACGCTGATCAATGTTCCCAAGCCGGACGTGTTGCCTCCACCCACATKGACAGAGGAGACACCGCATGTCGTTGTCGTCGAACAGCGGACCGGAGAACCCACGGTTTCGGCGGGCAGCTCGACAGGCACCGGCACGCCGCCAGTAACGCCCCCTGTGGTGAAACAGGACGCGGGGCTCAGAGCGGCCGGCGCCGTCTGCTCGGTCATGCCGCGCCCCGAAGTCCCCGCCGTCAACTGGAGCGGTGAAGCCGTGCTGCAGGTAGTTGCCACGGTGCGCGGCGGCCGCGTCGTCGGTAGCGATTTCCGCGTGATGCAAGGCGCCCTGGACGGCAAGACCAAGCGCTCACTGCAGCGCTCGGTGGAGTCCGCCCTCGCCGGCTACCAATGCCAGGGCGACGCGATGTTCCAGCAGGACTTCGCGTTCCGCCTCGACTAAACGTTGCGCATCCAGTCGGCCGTGCCCGCAAAGGACTCGGCCAGCCGGGCCTGCAGGGCCGGGTCCACCCCGGTCTCCTGCATGGCCTGGGCCATGCAGGCCAGCCATTCGTCGCGTTCGGCGATGCCGATGCGAAACGGCATGTGCCGCGCCTTCAGTCGTGGATGGCCGAAGCGGCTGATGTAGTGGTCTGGCCCGCCGAGCCAGCCGCACAAAAACCAGAACAGTTTGTCGCGCGCGCCGTCCAGCGAGTCGCCGTGCGCCGCGCGCAGCCGCGCATAGGCCGGCTCCAGGTCCATCAGGTCGTAGAAGCGGTCGACGAGCTCGCGCACCCGCGCCTCGCCGCCTGCCCATTCGAAGGCAGTGGTGGGAGTCGATTCAGCCAAGGAGTTTGGAGGCGAGCGCCTTGATGGCCTGGGCCGCGTMGCAGCCGGGATAGTGCTCCAGCATCAGCTGGCGCTTGAGCACAGCCTGCTTGACGGCCACGTCGGYCTTGACCTCGCCGTAGAGCTCAAGCCGGAAGCTCTGACCCGGCGTCGGGCCGACAAAGCGCTGCAGCACCTGCTGCAGTTGTCCGCAGATCAGCTTGCCCTCGCCGACACGGTTGGCCTGGTTGACGAGCAGGCCCACGTGGCGGCGGTCCTGCTGGGTGGCCAGCACCTTGATGGTGGCGTAGGCATCGGTCAGCGAGGTGGGCTCGGGCGTAGCGACGACGAGGACGTCGGTGGCCAGCGAGATCGCGAACAGCACGACGTCGGAGATGCCCGCGCCGGTGTCCAGCAGCACCCAGTCGAAGCGCGGCTTGACCAGGTCGATGATGTGCAGCAGCTTGTCGCGCACTTCGGGAGTCAGGCGCGAATACTCGACCATGCCCGAGCCGGCCAGCAACACGGAGAAGCCGCCCGGCGCGGGCAGGATGGCCTGCTCCAGCGTGGCCYTTTCGGTGAAGACGTCGTGCAGCGTCAGTTTGGGGTGCAGGTTCAGCACCACGTCGAGATTGGCCAGGCCCAGGTCGGCATCCAGCACCAGCACCTTCTGGCCGCGCGCGGCCAGGGCTGCAGCGAGATTGGCGGTGACGAAGGTCTTGCCGACGCCGCCCTTGCCGCTGGTGACGGCGAGGGTGCGCGCACCGCCGCGCGCCGGGCGCGGCGGCTGAGCAGGAGATGCGGCGGGAGCAGCAGGATCAGAGGTCGTGCTCATGCGGTGTCCTGTTGCGTTTCGAGATTCAGGGAGGCGAACAACATGCCCTTTTCTTCGGCGCTGACCAGGGAGTCGATCTGAGGTTCGAGGCAGGCGCGGTTGCGGCCCTCGGCCTTGGCGCGGTAGAGCTGGCGGTCGGCCCGCTCCGTCCAAAGCAACGGTGATGAGCGCACCCACTGCGGCGCGAAGGCGCCGCCCAGGCTGACGGTGACGCTGAGCATCTGGCCCGGGCCGACCTCGATGGCGAGCTCGGACACGCGCTCGCGCACGCGCTCGGCCACGGCCAAGCCCACATGCGAGGCGCAGTTGGGCAGGATGATGGCGAACTCCTCGCCGCCCACGCGGGCGACGAGATCCATGGGCCGCACGGTCTGCTCGACGGCGCAGGCCACGGCACGGATGACCTGGTCGCCGGCGCCATGGCCGTGGGTGTCGTTGACGGCCTTGAAGTGGTCGATGTCCAGCATCAGCAGCAAGGCCCCCTCACCTGAGCGCGCGACGCGGTCGACCTCGCGGGCCAGCGCCATCTCGAAGCTGCGGCGGTTGACGAGGCCGGTCAGCGCATCCCGGCTGGAGAGGTCGCACAGCGCATCCAGCACGGCCTGCAACCAGGCAGCACTCATCGGCGCCTCGTCTGGAAGCAATGCGCCGGCCTGCTGCAGCAATTGCAGGGCCTGATCCAGAACGAGCGCTTCGGCGTCGATCAGGTGGGTGGCGGGCAGGCGTTGTTCCAAAGGGGTGTGGCTGTGG
>NZ_JBFULE010000750.1:0-2543 GCF_056400485.1 Roseateles sp. P5_B10 | reverse complement strand
GTGCTAATCTGGTTTTGCAGTGCCAGCAGTTGCGCTGCCAGCGTTCGTGATGGAGCTTGCGTCATGAGGCTGGACCATATCAAGAGACATGCCCACCGCCTACTTCAACCCTCCCGAATGCCGCCGCCACGACATGGGCGAAGGCCATCCCGAATGCCCGGAGCGGCTGGCTGCCATCGACGACTGGCTGATCGCCTCGGGCCTGGGCCAGGCGCTCGAGTACTTCGACGCCCGGCCGGTGGACCTCAAGGACGTGGAGCTGGCTCACACCCACGGCTATGTCGCCGAGATCGGCGCCCTGCTGCGGGACTGCGCCGAGACGGGCGAACGTTGCGCCGTCGACCCCGACACCTCGGCCAACGCCCATACCTGGACCGCCGCCCTGCATGCGGCGGGTGCTGCCGTGCAGGCGACCGACCTCGTCATCGACGGCCGTGCCGACAACGCCTTCTGCTCGGTGCGCCCGCCGGKCCACCATGCCACGCGCGACCAGAGCATGGGTTTTTGCTTCTTCAACAACGTGGCCATCGCTGCGCGGCACGCGCTGGACCGGCGCGGCCTCAAGCGCGTGGCCATCGTCGACTTCGACGTCCACCATGGCAACGGCACCGAGGACATCATTGCCGGCGACGACCGCGTGCTGATGGTCAGCCTGTTCCAGCATCCGCTCTACCCCTACAGCGGCGCCGTCCCCAAGGGCACCAACATGGTCAACGTGCCGCTGCCGGCCTACACGCGTGGCGGCGAGGTGCGCGAGATCATCGAGGCCATGTGGCTGCCGGCCCTGGAGCGCTTCAAGCCGCAGATGATCTTCATCTCCGCCGGCTTCGACGCCCACCGCGACGACGATCTCGGCCAGTTGGGCCTCATCGAGGCCGACTACGAATGGATCACGCAGAAGATCAAGGCCGTGGCCGACCGTCATGCGCAAGGCCGTATCGTGTCGGTCCTGGAGGGCGGCTATAACCTGCACGCCCTCGCGCGCAGCGTGGGCATCCATTTGCGCGTATTGGCTGATTTGTGAACTTTGCGGGACAGACCGCCCGAGCGAAGCGAGTAGCTCTGTCCCCAACTAAGCTGAGAATTTTGCGGGACAGACCGCCCGAGCGCAGCGAGTAGCTCTGTCCCCAACTGACTAAAACCGTATGCACCAACCTTTGAGCCTGGCCGAACTCCAGGCCTTGCTGACCCGCGTCTTCAGCGCCGACGCGCTGGCCGAATGGGGCCTGCTATTCGGCTGCCTGGCTCTGGCAGGGTTGCTGAGTTGGGCGCTGTCGCGCGCCGTCACCCGGCGCGAGAACAGCGTGCTGTTCGGCGATCGCGTCATCGACGGCACGCTTTTCCCGCTGTTCGCCCTGGCCCTGGCCTTTGGCGCGCGCCGCCTGCTGCCGCTGTACGGGCTGGCACCGGCCTTGTTCAAGCTGGCGCTGCCGGTGCTGGTGTCGCTGGCCGCCATCCGCCTCATCGCCCGCGTGCTGCGCGCCGCCTGGCCCAATTCGACCGCCTTCAAGGCCTTGGAGAAGCTGGGCTCCTGG
This sequence comes from Roseateles sp. P5_B10, assembly GCF_056400485.1. Classification (NCBI taxonomy): domain Bacteria; kingdom Pseudomonadati; phylum Pseudomonadota; class Betaproteobacteria; order Burkholderiales; family Sphaerotilaceae; genus Roseateles; species Roseateles sp. P5_B10. The sequence goes on along the minus strand of NZ_JBFULE010000750.1, from coordinate 1,008 downwards.
CTGGTGTGGATCGGCGCGGTGCTGTGGATCACCGGGCTGTGGCCCGTGCTGATGGACGAGCTGGACGACATCGGCTGGAAATTCGGCACCGTCAAGCTGACGCTGCGCAACCTCATCGAGGGCGGGTTGACGGCTACGCTGGTGCTGGTCGTTGCGCTGTGGATCTCGTCGGCCATCGAGGCCCAGCTGCTGCGCCGCGAGTCACTGGACCTGTCCATGCGCAAGATCGCGTCCAACGCGATCCGCTCGCTGCTGCTCTTCATCGGCCTGCTGTTCGCGCTGTCGGCCGCGGGCATCGACCTGACGGCCCTGGGCGTGCTGGGTGGGGCGCTCGGCGTCGGCCTGGGCTTTGGCCTGCAGAAGCTGGCGGCGAATTACGTGAGCGGCTTTGTCATCCTGGCCGAGCGGAGCTTGCGCATCGGCGACATGGTCAAGGTCGACGGCTTCGAGGGCCGCGTGACCGACATCAAGACGCGTTACACGGTGATCCGGTCGCTCGGCGGCAAGGAAGCCATCGTGCCCAACGAGATCCTGATCACTCAGCGGGTCGAGAACTCCTCGCTGGCCGACCCGCGCGTGCTRCTGTCGACGGTGGTGCAGGTGGACTACGACTGCGACGTCGACAACGTCATGCAGGCCATCACCAAAGCCGTCACCGAAGTCCCGCGCGTGTTGAGCGACCCGGGGCCATCGGTGCAGCTGAGCCGCTTTGCCGACAGCGGCCTGGAGCTGAGCGTGTTCTTCTGGATCATGGACCCCGAGAACGGCAGCGGCGGCGTGCGCTCGGACGTCAACCTGGCCGTGCTGCACACGCTGCAGCGCCTGGGCGTGGACATTCCCTACCCGCAGCAGGTGCAGCGCCAGCCGAAGTCGGCGACCACGGCCACGTCGCCGGAGGCACCTGCACCGACTGGCGACTAGAAATCGGCGTCCAACACCACGCGGTAGCGCGCCTTGCCTGAGCGCAGGTGATCCAGTGCGTCGTTGACGCGGCTCATCGGGAAACGT
>NZ_JBFULE010000749.1:0-2549 GCF_056400485.1 Roseateles sp. P5_B10 | reverse complement strand
GCGCCATGGAGCTCACCCGCCGCGTTGCACGCCAGCAGCGCCGCGCGTTGGCGTTGGGGCCGGGACCCGGAACCCAAGGCCAGCAGCGCACCTTGCGGGCAGCCCGCCCAGGGCGGCAAGCGGGCCAGCGCCTCCAGGTCGGGCTTGGCGGCCTTGCGGGCCTTGGGCTTGTCAGGCAGTTCGCCGYYGAAGAGCCKRTGCAGCCGGCCGGSGCSSTCGCCCGMSARGYCAAASACGGCCAGCGTGTRCTCGTCATCGGCAACGACAAACAGCCGCTGSCCCACCTGAACCAAMCCGCTGGCKGCGCTGAGGTGGCCYRGAGCRGCGTCYGTCTCGACGGACAGKGTTCGGATGACTCGGACCTCCAGCATGGCAAAACTCCGGCAAGCGTGCCGGCGATGCTAGTCGTGCCCGGAGAGCAGCATCGACGCCAGGCTGAGGTGGGGACGCCAGCTGGGGCGCGTTTGGAAGGGTGTGCATCAGCTCGATGACGTCCACCGCCTACCTCCACACGCGTCCCGACACCAGTCCTGTGCTCCAGATGAAGGGCTCGATGTGCACATTTCGTCACGAAATCTCTAGCACCAGCCGATGAATGGTCGGCAGTTCAGGTGATCGGATCGATCGCTAAACCCCATACTGAGCGGCGAACCGCACACGAACCTGAAAGGCTCTGATGGCACCGCGTGAGGTTCGATTGCTTTTGGTCGACGACGACCCGTCCGCGATCCAGGTCATGGCGCGGATGTTGTCGGAGTACCCCGATCAGCGCTTCGCCACATCGGGCCAAGCCGCACTGCGGCTGGCACGTGAGCTGACCCCGGATCTCATCGTGCTGGATGTCGACATGCCTGGCATGACCGGGCTCGACGTGTGTGAGGCGCTGAAGGCCGACCCGGTCTTGGCTGATGTCCCTGTCATCTTCGCGACCAGCCACGACCCCACGACCCTGCTGCAAGTCACGGCCTTCCGCAAGGGCGGGTCCGATTTCGTCACCAAGCCGCTGATCGCGGTCCAGTTGACAGCCCGCGTGCGTGCGCACCTGCGCACCAAACTGCTGATCGAGGATCTGCAACGCGACAGCCTCGCATCGGGTGCCGCGCCGCCRCCGCCAGGCACGCAGACTCCGCGACTGCTGGTCGTTGACGATGACGTTGCATCGATCTACGTGCTGCGCAAGACGCTGGCCGCAATGGGCGATTTTTACTTTGCCAAGAACGGCGAGGAAGCCTTGGACCTCGCGCGTCGCCTGCTGCCGGACCTGATCCTGCTCGACGCGCACATGCCGGGTATCGACGGATTCGACGTGTGCAGGACGCTCAAGGCGGAAGCCGCCTTCAGGCACGTGCCGATCGCTTTCATCACCCGGTTCTCCGATCCGCGCAGCGAGATGCGTGCGCTCGATCTCGGTGCGGCAGATTTCATCGCCAAGCCCTACACCCGGGCTGTTCTGCAGGCACGCGTGCGCAACCTGCTCGACCTGAAGCGACGCACCGATGCCGAGCTGGAGTCGGTGCGCGAACACCTGCAGCGCGTGGGTGATGCGCGCGTCGCAGACATCGTCGGCGCCGCATCGGACGCCATCGTCACCTGCAATGCCGACGACAAGGTGGTGTTGATCAACGCTGCGGCTTGCCGCATGTTCGCCGTCGAGCACCAGCAGGCCATCGGGTCGCCGATGCAAGCGCTGTTGGGCGAGGCTGCGTTGATTGACAACCAAGCTCAGAACGCCCCGGTCCGCACCACGGTCACGCGTGCGAGCGGTGAATGCTTCCCGACCGAGATGTCGGTGTCGCGGGTTGGCGAAGGTCCGGACCGCCTGACCACCGTGATGCTGCGCGACATCAGCGACCGTGATCGGCTCGAGGCCGAATCACGCTCGCGCATCGAAGCCGAAACGGCCAGCCGCACCAAGACGCTGATGCTGTCCTACATCGCCCACGAGATGGGCAACCCCTTGAATGGCATGCTCGGTTTCGCCCAGCTGATGGCGGCCGATGAGAAGCACCCGATGTCTGCGGTCCAGGCCCAGCGCCTGACGCAGATCCTGGCCAGCGGCAAGCACTTGGAAGTCCTGATGCGCGACGTGATGGACCTCGGCCGCTTGGAGACCGGCAAGCTGACGGTCGAGTTGCGCCCAGTGAACGCCGCCCGGTGCGCGCAAGACGCCGCAGAGGCGGTCTCGGCGCTGGCGCAGCGGGCCGGCGTGACGCTGACATGCCCGCTCCCGTCGGCACCCGCCCGCTGCGCCGCCGACGTCGGACGGCTGCACCAGTGTCTGTTGAACCTGCTGACGAATGCCATCAAGTACAACCGGCCCGGCGGTTGGGCAAGGATAGCGGTGACCGGCGACTCGCAAGCAGTCGCGATTGCCGTGAGCGACAACGGCTTCGGCATGGACGCGTTGCAGCGCCAGCACCTGTTCGAACCCTTCAACCGCCTCGGCAGACAGCTGGGCTCGACGCCCGGCGCAGGCCTTGGGCTGATGATCACGCGTCAGTTCGTGGAGGCGATGAACGGTCAGTTGCGCGTCGAGAGCGAGCCGGGTC
>NZ_JBFULE010000748.1:0-2550 GCF_056400485.1 Roseateles sp. P5_B10 | reverse complement strand
TGGCCTTGATGTGATTGCGCGGCACATAGGCTGCGGCCATCAGGATCATGGCGACGAGCATCAGCGATGCGGCCGCGTGGTTCATGCCGTGGATGGGCGGCCACAACACGATGGGATTGAGACGCGCTTGCGAGAAGCCCCAGAGGATCAGCCCGAAGCCGATGAGGGAGACCAGGGTGTAGAGGCCCTTCCAGCCCTTCTCGCCGAGCCGCGCCATTTGCGCGTCGCGCCATTGCGGCGCCAGCGCGCGAATCAGGTGGATGCCGAGAAAGAGGGCGAGGCCGAGGGCAAGCCAGGTCATCGTGGTCTCCAGTTCTGTCCGGTTCAGGTTTGTCGGTCGACGCGCAAAGCCAGCACGACCGAACTGTTGGTGCGCAGCACGCCGTCGATCTCGCCGATCTCGTCGAGCAGGGCGTCGAGTCGGGCCGTAGTGTCGGCGCGCAGCAGCGCCATGTAATCGAATTCACCGCTGACGGAGGCGAGCTGGCGCAGCTCGGGCAGTTCTGCTAGTCGCTTGACGACTTCGCGACCGGCCTTGGGGCTGACGGTGATGCCGACAAAGGCCTGCACGCTGCGGCCGGCTTCATCGCCGCCCAGGCGGGCCGTATAGCCAACGATGCGGCCGCTGGCCTCCAGCCGCGCCAGCCGTGCGACGACGGTGGTTCGCGCGACGCCGAGCTTGCGCGCCAGCGTCGCCGTGCTCTCCCGCGCATTGGCCTGCAGCAGCAGGATCAGGCGTCGGTCCAGGTCGTCTGGCGAGGGATTCGGGTTTACCCGCGATTCATTCATAACGACGAATCATCGCGACGAATCGTCGAAACAGCAATTGCTTTCGTCGGAGTAGCGCTTTCTTTCGTCATCGCCACTGCCTAGAGTTCGGCCCAACGCAAACACCTGCCTGGAGCCCCTCATGAAGATCGCCCTGCTCGGCGCCGGCCACATCGGCCAGACCATCGCCCGCCTGCTGCACGCCACTGGCGACTATCAAGTGACGGTGCTGGACAAGAACCCCGGCTACCTGAAGGTGCTGGCCACCGAGGGCATCGCCACCGCCGAGGTCGACAGCGACAACCGCGCCGCCCTGGCTGCCCAACTGCGCGGCAAGGACGCCGTCGTCAACGCGCTGCCCTACCATCTGGCCATCACGGCTGCCGAACTGGCCCTGGAGTGCGGCTGCCACTACTTCGACCTGACCGAAGACGTGGCCGCCACCAAGGCCATCATGAAGATGGCCGAGGGCGCCAAGACCGCCTTCATGCCGCAGTGCGGCCTGGCGCCGGGCTTCATCGGCATCGTGGCCCACCACCTGGCCAGCGGCTTCGACTCGGTACGCGACGTGCAGATGCGCGTCGGCGCCCTGCCGGCCTTCCCGACCAATGCGCTGAAGTACAACCTGACCTGGTCGGTCGACGGCCTCATCAACGAGTACTGCCACCCCTGCGAAGCCGTCCACGAAGGCGAGACCATCTCTGCGCTGCCGTTGGAAGGCCTGGAGCACTTCAGCCTGGACGGCACCGAGTACGAGGCATTCAACACCTCGGGCGGCCTGGGCACGCTGTGCGAGACCTGGGCGGGCAAGGTGCGCAACCTGGACTACAAGACCGTGCGCTACCCCGGCCACCGCGACCTGATGCAGTTCCTGCTGGGCGACCTGGGCCTGAAGGGCGACCAGAACCTGCTGAAGGACATCATGCGCAAGAGCATGCCCGCGACGATGCAGGATGTCGTGCTCGTCTTCGTGACCGTGTCCGGCCAGAAGAACGGTGTGCTGCTGCAGGAAGTCTTCGCCCGCAAGATCTTTGCCACGCGTGACGGCGCCCAGCCGCTCTCCGCCATCCAGATCACGACCGCCGCCGGCATCTGCGCCGCCGTCGACCTGTTCCGCGAAGGCAAGCTGCCGCAGAAGGGCTTTGTCCGCCAGGAAGAAGTCAGCCTGCCTGACTTCCTTGCCAACCGCTTCGGCTCGGCGTATCAACAGTCCCGTCAGGTCGAATCGATCTCTTGAGGACAATGTTCGTCATGAAGCAACAGACCCTCTCCGTTCTCGACGCCCTCGGCGTCCACTTGCCGCAAACCTTGAACTCGGGTGGCGACCTGACCGTGCGCTCGCCCATCGACGGCAGCGTGCTGGCCCAGTTGCCCACCGCCAGCGCGGCCGACATGAAGGCGGCCGTCGGCCGTGCAGCCGAGGCCTTCAAGGCCTGGCGCGTCGTGCCCGCCCCCAAGCGCGGTGAGCTGATCCGCTTGTTCGGCGAAGAGCTGCGTACCCACAAGGCGCAACTGGCCCAGCTGGTCTCCATCGAAGCCGGCAAGGTCACGAGCGAAGGCCTGGGCGAAGTCCAGGAAATGATCGACATCTGCGAGTTCGCCGTCGGTCTGTCGCGCCAGCTGCATGGCCTGACCATTGCCAGCGAGCGCCCGGGCCATCGCATGATGGAACAGTGGCTGCCGCTGGGCGTCGTCGGCATCATCTCGGCCTTCAACTTCCCGGTCGCCGTGTGGGCCTGGAACTCGGCGCTGGCGCTGGTGGCCGGCGACACCTGACACCTG
>NZ_JBFULE010000747.1:0-2555 GCF_056400485.1 Roseateles sp. P5_B10 | reverse complement strand
GCGTTGTTCCTGTTCGCGCTCTACCTCAACCTGCAAAAGACCGGTGTGGCGGCGCTGGACCTGTTGGGTGTGGACGGCGCGGCCAACGCAGCCAGCGTGGCCGGCTATGCGCTGGCGGGCGGGTTGGGGCTGGTAGCACTGCTGGCCTGGCCGCGGCTGCGTCGGACCTGAGCCGCCGGCCCTGGCCTACAGCGCCCCTGCGAAGAATGGCGCAAGATTGCCAGGCCATGACTGCACGCTTCGCCGTCCTTCTGCTCGCCGCCACCTTTTGCGGGATGGTCGGCGCTGCTCAGGCCGAGGAGCTGCCCAGATCGGCGGCCTGCCGCACCGCGCTGAATGCGCTGGACGAAGCGGAGGAGACCATCGCGGCGGCCGCTGCCGCTTCATCGACCAGCTTGTCCGATCAGCAGCGCCAGCATGCCGTCGCTGCGCGGTTGGAGCCGCTGCGCAAGCGGGTTGCGGATGCCTGCCTTGGCGGGCTCACCACTTCGCCGTCGCCATCACAGCGCAGCTGGGTGGCGCCGGGCACGCCCGCGCGGCCCGGCGTGGTGGCGCCCCGGGTGCCCATGCCAACCGTGCCGCCCGTGGCCTTGCCGCGTCCGCAAGCGCCGGTCACCGTGACCCAGTGCAATGCCGCCACCTGCCTGGCCAGCGATGGCTCGACGCTGACGCGGGTCGGCCCCACCCTTGTCGGACCGCGCGGTTCATGCACCGTGCAGGGCGTCTTCCTGCGCTGCCCGTGATCAGCGCCGCGACCTGCTGGCCAGCACCAGCGCAATGCCGCCGAGGATGGCCGCCGAGGCCGCCAGCAGCCGCGGGGTGACGGCCTCCGACAGCAGCGCCACCCCGCCGAATGCAGCAATCAGCGGCACCGACAGCTGCACGGTCGCCGCGCGCAGCGCGGACAGCCCGCGCAGCGCGGCGTACCAGATGACATAGCCGATGCCGGACGTGACGGCGCCCGAGGCGACGGCCAGGGCGATACCGGTGGTGCTGGCGCGCGCCTGGGCTGCGAACAGCAGGCTCACCAGCAGAGCGAGTGGCGTGGCGCGCAGGAAGTTGCCCGCTGTCGCCGCCAACGGATCGCTCACGCCGCGGCCGCGCAGCGAGTACAGGCCCCAGGCCAGGCCCGCTGCCGCCATCATGGCCGCGCCGAGGACCGGTGGCGCCGCCACGCCGGGTGACACCAGATAGACCAGCCCCGCCACGGCCAGAGCGAGGCCGAACCAGGCCAGGGGCCGGAACCTCTCGCCCGAGCGCAGCCCGGCGCTGAACATCGTCACCTGGACCGCGCCGAACAGGATCAGGGCGCCCGTGCCCGCGGACAGGCTGAGGTAGGCGAAGGAGAAGAAGGCGACGTAGGCGAACAGCATGGCTGCGGCGAGCCAGTCGGAATGAGTGGCGGCGGCCTGGCCGGGCCTGAGCCGCACGATGGCCGCGAGCGTGACCGCCCCGGCGGCCAGCCTGATGCTGCCGAAGCTGGCCGCATCGATGAGATCCTGCCGCAGGGCGAGCCGGCACAGCAGCGAATTCGCCGCGAAGGCCAGCATCGCCGTCGTGGTCAGGGCCAAGGTCTTCAGCAGGGGCAGGCCGGCGCGCGACTCAGACATGGACCCCCACCAGGACCGCGGCCCAGCCCAGCAGCGCGACGCCCAGCGGCGTGCTCAGCCGGTGGCCCCAGCGGACATTCTTCTCAACCGCCATGACCGCGGCCAGCAACAGCATCCAGCCGAGGCTGCCGGTGCCGAGCGCAAACATCAGCAGCATCAATGCCCAGCAGCAGCCGACACAGAACAGGCCGTGGTGGGCGCCCAGCATGAACGCGTGCCGCGCCTCGGCGTGGCCGCGCCAATGCTGCATGACGAAGCTCAAGGGTGTGCGGCACTTCTCCAGGCAGCGGTGCTTGAGGCTGCTGAACTGGAAGGCCCCGGCCAAGGTGATGATGGTCGTGCCGATCAGCCAGCCATGCCAGGCCAGCAGGGGCACGCCGTTGACGAGCGCCAGCAGCCCCGCGTGCAGCACATGGGCCACGAGCCCGAAGCCGCCCCACACCGCCATATAGCCCAGGCCCAGCAGCAGGAGCAGCCGGCGGTGGTCCGCCCGCCGCGCCGTCAACCGGTCGAAGGCATTGAACAGGGGCAGGGTGGTCGGCAGCATCATGGCCGTGGTCATCAGGATCCAGGCGGCGCTGTAGAGCAGGGCGGGCACGATGACGTTGCCACCGGGGATCGCCCGGCAGACGGAGGCGGCCGGGCCCGAGGCCGTCCAGTCGCCGTGGTCGAGGTAGCGGCCATAAGGGCTGCCCGCCCAGGCCCACAGCGCCAGCCAGGCGAGCCCGGCCAACGCGCTCAGCACGACGAGGAACACGCGGCGATGGCGGGAATCGCCGGCTGGCGGATCCGCCGCTACGGCGCCGCCAGCGGCGCTCAATGGTGCACCCTTCGGCCTGCGGCCTTGCCTGGCCGACAGCGCGGCCAGGCGTTCGCCAGGCATGGGATGCCCACAGGGCATCCCATGTCCGGGCTCACTCCCGCCAAGCGGGAGCGAGCTTGCTT
>NZ_JBFULE010000746.1:0-2571 GCF_056400485.1 Roseateles sp. P5_B10 | reverse complement strand
GTCGATCCCGCGGTGATGAAAGCCGGCATGCGTGGCTGCAGGAGGTCATCAAGCGGCAGGTGGCGCACATGACCCGCATCGTCAACGACTTGCTGGATGGATCTCGCGCCGAGACAGGCAAGTTCCATCTGGTTTGCGGCAATGTTGACTTGGTGGAGATCCTTGGCGAGGTGGCCCAGTCCTGCCAACCGGCGATGGACGAGAAGCATCAGCGCCTGCGCGTTTCTCTTCCACAAGGCCCGCTGAACGTGCATGGCGATCCAGTGCGGCTCGAGCAAGTTTTTCGGAATCTGCTCGACAACGCGGTCAAGTACACGCGTGACCGGGGCCACATCGCCCTCACGGCTGCCGTGATCGATCGCGTGATCTCGGTCACCGTGTCGGACAACGGCATCGGCATCGTGGCTGAGGCGCTGCCGCATGTATTCGACTTGTTCGTGCAAAACGAGCACGCGATGGCCATGCACCACGGCGGCCTAGGCATTGGCTTGGCGGTGGTGCGCGAGCTCGTAGAGGCCCATGGCGGCACAGTCGTGGCCGTCAGCGCGGGCCATGACAAGGGCAGCGAGTTCATCGTCAAGCTGCCCCTGGCCCCACTTGCCACGCCTTGAGTGCAGACGCCAGGCCGGCATACAGCTGGCGGCCTCGATGGCGGAGCTGCCCGCCGCGTTCAGGCGAGTTTGCGGTCGCTGGGCCGCGCCAGGTAGAACCACTCGGTTCCCGGCGCGGACTTGGTGTTCGGGAACACGATGCGCCCCTCGCTCGGTGCCAGCACGGCCTCGCCGCTGGCGCGGGTGCCGATGCGCTGGCCCTTCGCGATGGCGTCGAAGCTGGCCCAGCTCTGCTCGAACTGGTCGCCCTCGGCTTCGCGGTCGATGACGTCGTAGAGCTGCAGCAGCTCAGGCGCCTGAGTGGGGCGGTGTGGCTCGACGGCGCTTGCGTCCAGCATGCCCAGGAACACCAGCGAGCGCAGGATGGCCAGGCGCGCGACCTCGGGGCCGTTCGGGTCCAGATGCTGGCCGCATTCCAGCGTGATGGCCCAGCCGCCGGTGGAGCGCATGTACTCGGTGGTGCCGACGCCGTAGTGCGGGTCGGAGATCAGCGAGGCGCGGCGCGAGCCGTCGTGCTCGCGCTGCTGGCGGCGCTGCAGGCCCAGGGCATAGGTCGACAGCCAGCCCTCGACGATGCGGCCCACGCCCAGGCGCGCGGCCAGCGCCGATTCGGTCGCCTCCTGAGAGAAGGGCTCCAGCTCGCCGCTGTTGTTGCGCGGGCCGATCATCGCGAAGGCCGGGCCCTGGCCCTGGAAGCTGTGCAGGTCGAGGATGCCGTCGTGCTGCGCGATCAAGGCACAGAGCTGGCGGGCGATGCGGTCCTCGAAATCATGCGCGATGACCGGCGGGCGCAGGTTGCGGTTGAGGTTGCGGTCGCCTTCGCGGCGGTTCAGCTGGTGGGCCAGCGGGTTGACGATGGGCACCAGGGTCAGCGTGCCGCGCAGCAGCGTCAGCTCGCCGGCATCGAGCTGGCGAATGATCTCGGCCATGGCTTTGGTGCCGTGGACTTCATTGCCATGCACAGCGCCGGTAACGAGGAAACGCGGGCCAGGTTGCAAGCCGGCGAACTGGTGGACACGGATGTGGGTGGGCTGGTTCATGACTGGAGCAGGGCGGAAGACAGGGCCTTGTCGGCGGAGAAGACGCGGCGCGGCAGTTCGGCGGCGGGCTGGCCGGCGCGGTAGGCAACGAGGCGATAGAGGGTGGCGAATGCGAAGTCGGGCGGCTCCTCGCCGGCGCCCAGCACCAGCTCGCCACCGCGGCGCACGGCGTCGGCCAGGAAGGCGGGCAGGCGCAGGTGATACGGGTTGCGCTCGATCTCGCCGGTGTGGCGCTCCAGCGCGGCGATGAGGCGGGCGGTGTCGGCGATATTGGTCTGCACCAGCGCATTGGGTGYCGACTGCGTGGACCAGAACTCGGTGTGGGCCAGCACCGCGTCCAGGCGTGCGGTGGCCAGCGCTTCGGCGACGAGACGGTAGACGCCGCGGTGGCTGGGGTTGTCGTCCAGCGCATGCGGTGCCAGCACAAGGGCCGGGCGATGCCGGGCCAGCAGCGCGGCGATGGTGTCGACATGGGCGCGCCAGAGCTGCGGCTCGCGTTCGGCCGTGTCGGCGCGCACGTCCGACAGGCCGTCCTCGCCAACGCGGATGCAGTCGAAGCCGAGCACGCCGCAGGCGTCCTGCAACTCGGTCCAGCGCGACTCGCGGCGCTCGGGATTGCTGCCCAGGGTCACGGCGACATTGCCGACCCGCCAGCCGGCCTCCTGCTGAAGCCGCAGCGGCAGGGCGCCGACGATGCATTCATCGTCGGGGTGGGGCGCGAAGATCAGGCAATGGCCGGGGCTTGGCTCGCGGCCGGGTGCGGTCACGCGGTCGGGCGGGTTGCCCAACAGCTCGGCAAAGCGGGAAAGGTGCTCGCGCCAGCGCGCGAGATCGGCATCCAGGGACATGCCGGCATCCTACAGAGAGTAGGAGCCAGCGAGGCCGTGAGCGYGGCCCGCGCCGGGGCGAGTTGCGGTGGC
>NZ_JBFULE010000745.1:0-2577 GCF_056400485.1 Roseateles sp. P5_B10 | reverse complement strand
GGTCGATCTCCTGGCGCAGGCCGCCGTGGGCCATCAGGCTCTTCAGCTCGGAGCCGAACAGCAGCCAGCCGTCCTCGGTCATTGCGTAGTGCAGCGGCTTCACGCCCAGGCGGTCGCGGGCCATGAAGAGGCAGTCGCGCTTTCGGTCGTGGATCATGAAGGCGAACATGCCGCGCAGGTGGTGCACGCAGTCCTCGCCCCAGTGCTCCCAGGCGCGCACGATGGCTTCGGAGTCGCTCTTGGTACGGAACACATAGCCGTGGCCGCGCAGCTCGTCCATCAACTCCAGGTAGTTGTAGACCTCGCCGTTGAAGACCAGGGCCACCGTCTTGTCGTCGTTGAAGATGGGCTGCTGGCCGGTCGCGATGTCGATGACCGACAGGCGCCGGTGGCCGAAGCCCACGCCGGGCTCGATGTGCAGGTCGCCTTCATCCGGCCCGCGGTGATGCTGGGACTCGTTCATCCGGTGCAGACGCTCGCGCTCGGGGAGGCGCTGGCCGCGGGTATCGAACAGACCGGTGATGCCGCACATGGGTTGGACCTGGTTCAGCCAATCATTGGGTAAAGCCGCGCCTGCCGAAACGGCAAGGCACGGGGAAAGGCGGATTCTTACCGAGCTTGGTGACCGCGCCGGGCGTTCGCTGTCCCTGGTGTGATGTCAGGCACGGGTTATCCCCCTGTCCGGGGGATGCTTGACCCGCGGGCAACGGGGGCTGCGGCCTGCCGGCAACGCCGATACTTCGGCGCCCTCCACCGCCCTGCTCCCAAAGCGCCGGCCATCTTGATCGCCCAGCTGTTCTCCTTCCTGTCCGTCGGCGTGCTCGCCACGGGCCTGCAGTACGTGCTGACGGCCGGCCTCGTGCTGGCGGGCTGGCTGCCGCTGGTGCCGGCATCCACCGTGGGTTTCCTGGTCAGCGCGACGTTCAATTACTGGGCCAATGCACGCCTGACCTTCGCCGCCCAGGGCAGCGCTGCGCGCAATCGCCCCCAGCAGTTGCGCTTCATCGCCATGGTGGCCCTGGGCTGCGCGCTGAATGCCGGCCTGCTGCGCGTCGCCGTGTCGCTGGGCCTGCACCCCGTCTTGAGCCAGCTCATCGCCACCGCCGGCGTGCTGGCCAGCAATTTCACGCTCAGCCGCCTCTGGGTGTTCCGCAAACCTTGACTGCCATCCCGCCATGGAACTGATCGACCCCGCCCAATTCCACCGTGCCAGCTGGGCCGGCGCCCAAGCGCCGGTCGTCAACTTCGTGCTGCCCTGCTACAACGAAGAGGCCGTGTTGCGCGAGACGGCCAGCCGCTTGGGGCTTTTGCTGAACGAGCTCAAAGCCGAAGGCCTGATCGCCGCGGCCAGCTCGGCCTACTACATCGACGACGGCAGCCGCGACGGCACCTGGGCCCTCATCGAGACGCTGGGCCGCGAGCGCGATGACGCCTGTGGCATCAAGCTCAGCCGCAACCGCGGCCACCAGAACGCGCTGCTGTGCGGGCTGATGACGGTGAGCGGCGACGCACTGATCAGCCTTGACGCCGACCTGCAGGACGACCTGTCCATCATCCCGGACATGATCCGCGCCTTCCGCAATGGCGACGAACTGGTCTACGCCGTGCGCCGCCGCCGCGACACCGACACCTTCTTCAAGCGTTTCACGGCGGAGGGCTACTACAAGGTCCTGGCCATGATGGGCGTCGAGGTCGTCTTCAACCACGCCGACTACCGGCTGATGGGTCGCCGCCCGCTGGAGGCGCTGCGCAACTATGAGGAAACCCACCTCTTCCTGCGCGGCATGATTCCCCAACTCGGCTACCCCAGCAGCGTCGTCAGTTTCGACCGCGCCGAGCGCTTTGCCGGCGAATCCAAATACCCGTTATCCAAGATGCTCAGCCTGGCCTGGCGGGGCGTCACATCGTTCTCCGCCGCACCACTGCGGGCCATCACGGGCCTGGGCGCCATGGTGTCACTCGTCAGCGTAGCCTTCGGTCTTTGGGCGTTGTTCATCAGGCTGTTCACCGAGGTCGCCCTGCCCGGCTGGGCGTCCACGGTAATCCCGATGTATCTGCTCGGCGGCATCCAGTTGCTCAGCCTGGGCGTCATCGGCGAGTACCTCGCCAAGGTCTACGAGGCCAGCAAGCAGCGCCCGCGCTTCCATGTGGAGGCCATTTCGGGCCACTGGGGCCAGAAGTGAGCGGCACGGCGCAACGCGCCCGCCCGCTACAGCTGCTGGGCGTCGGCCTGGCGGTCGCGCTGGCCTACGCCTGGCTGTGCTCGGCGCTGAAGGTCGATGACGTCGACCGCTACTGGCACGAACTGGGTGCCAACAGCTTCTTCTGGGACCTGGGGCACCTGTGGATGCAGCCGCTGGCCATGCTGCTGTACCGCGCCAGCGGCGGCGTGCTCGGCGTGAACCACACGCTCGAGGCCATCAATGTCCTCTCGGTGGCTTGGGGCTGCGCGGTGTTCTTCGCGACGCTGCGCGAGGCCGGCCATCCGGTGCTGAAGAGCGCCGCCGCCGTCGTCTTCGTCGCGGTCAGCTTCAATCTCCTGACCCTCGGCCCCACGGCGCACATCAAGCTGATGGT
>NZ_JBFULE010000744.1:0-2585 GCF_056400485.1 Roseateles sp. P5_B10 | reverse complement strand
GTCCTACGTCGCGCTGGGCGCCGGTACCGTGCTGGCCAGCATCTTCGGCCACCGCATCAGCCGCCGCATCGGCCCGGGGCCATGCCTGGTGCTGGGTTATGCGGCCTGCGGCGTCGGCTGGCTGCAGCTGGCGCTGGCGCCAGCGGGTCATCTGGGCGTGGTCAGCTTTGGCGTGATGCTGTTCGCCTTCGGCTTCGGTGCCGTGCTGATCTTCATCAACTTCCTGTCGCTGCGCCAGGCTGTCACGCCGGCGCCCATGCTGGGCCGCATGACGAGCACGATGCGCTGGCTCATCCTGCTGCCTGCCGGGCCGGGCGCACTGATCGGTGGTTGGCTGGGCGAGCACATGGGCCTGCGCTCGGCGCTGGCCTTCTCGGGCGTAGGCGCGTGCCTGCTGGCGGCCCTGGCCTGGCGTCACCCGGTCATCCGCGGCGTGCGCGAACTGCCCAAGCCGGTTGAAGTGGTGACAGCGTGAGCCCCGCTCGGCCGCCCGAAGGGGCTCAGCTCCCGCCCGGCGGGACAGCGCGCAGCGCGAAAGGTGCCCATGAGTCTTGATCCGCTGTTGATCGACATTCCCGAGCGCCTGGACGGCGAGCGCACCGTGCTGCTGATGCCGCGTGCCGGCGTCGGCGCGGAGCTGGCCGTCGTCATCACGCAGGCGATCTCGCATCTGCGCCCCTGGATGCCGTGGGCCCAGGAGGCGCCGACGGCGGAGAGCTCGGAGATGGTGGTGCGCCGCATGCAGGCCGACTTCATCGCCCGACGCGACCTGTGCTTCCACATCTACGCCCGCCGCGCCGACGGCAGCCCGGGTCGGCTGCTGGGCGGCACCGGCCTGCACCGCATGGACTGGGCGGTGCGGCGCTTCGAGATCGGCTACTGGATCCGCCCCGAGGCGGCGGGCCAGGGGCATGTCAGCGAGGCCGTGCGGTTGCTGACAGGCCTGGCCTTCGATGTGCTGTCCGCGCGCCGTGTCGAGATCCGCTGCGACCCGCGCAACGTCAGGAGCCGCGCGGTTGCCGAACGTTGCGGCTTCGAGCTGGAAGGCATCCTGCGCAATGAGGCGCTTGGTGTCGACGGGCATCCCCGCGACACATGCGTCTACGCGCGCGTGTCCTGAACTTGCCAGACCTTCCCTAGCAGCGTCGACCTCCAGAGCACGACCTTGGGGGGGCGGCGGTCTGAGCGGCGCGCAAGACGCTGATGGCGCGGGAGACAAGGCCAGGCAGAGGCATTCGTCGCCGCCGAAGCAGCCGACTCGTGTCACCGTGCCGGCATAGGGATTGGACACGACGGGGTGCGGGCGCATGCTGCACAGGCGCTCTCATCCGCCTCACCCGAAGGTCCCACCATGTCAATCATTTGTGCTGTGCGCCCTCTTGCCCGGCCACGTCTGGCCACCCTGGCTTTGGTGGCTGCCGCCTTGACGTGCAGCCCGTCTGCCCGCGCGGTCGCTGACTTCGATGAGGTCATGCTCTACATGACCTCTGGCAGCTTTGTTGCCGGAGGCACGGCCACCACCACTTTCTTCTTCGGCTCGAAGCCAGCGGTCGATTTGAGCGCGGTCACCTTCCAACTCAGCTGGGACAACGCCTTGGCGACGCCCGTGGCGAGCGGGCCAGGGTCGGTGGCAGCGTGGGCCGCATTGCTGGATGCCAAGGGCGACGTCACTCTTGACTTCGGCGTGCCCCAGGTCATCACGCTGCAGTGGACGGYGGATCCGGGGGGCGGCTCTGCGAGCTGGATCAACACCGATTACAGCCATCCAGTGACGGCGACGTTCGGCTTTGAGACCAGCGCTTCGCTGTCAACGCCGTTCGCGGTGCGTTTCGAGCTGACGGACATCAAGAATTTCGCGGGAGAGACCATGAGCACCGGGTCCGGATTCTTCAACGGCGCGACGCTGTCGCCTGTGCCGGAGCCCAGCGGTTGGCTGGCCTTCACCGGCGGGCTCGTAGGTCTTTGGTCGCTGCGCCGCCGGTGGTGCGAGACGACCGCCCGCGGACTCCCTCTATGACTGAAACAGCAGCCGCCCTCCCGGTTTACAGACCAAGTGGTGGGCAACACGTACTTGCCTGCTTTTTCCGAATCCAATGCAACGTTGTGGAATGGCGGTGTCAAAACCCTTCTCGGCACTTTGGGTGGCAGTGAAACTTTCGCTTTGGGCATTAATAATTCCGGCCAAATAGTGGGCGCGGGATATCACGAAAAATGCGGCGAGGCATGCCATCTTGTGGCACGGCACTATCGCTGCGGATTTACGTACGCTGGGCGGTACTGACAGCTTTGCTCGAGCGATAAACGATCGAGGCCAAGTGGTGGGTGACAGCGATATCGCTGGCGATGCTGGCTCACACGCCGCCCTGTGGGACGGCGCCACCGTCACCGATCTCGGTGCCTTCAACGCCGCTGACATCAACAACGCAGGTGATGTTGTAGGGCGTAGCGCAGACCGTCGCGCTGTCCTGTGGAGTAAGGACACTCTGATCGACCTGAACAACTTGCTAGACGCATCCACAGTGGATGCGGGTTGGCGTTTAGAAGCCGGGGTCATTCACCTTGGCTGCCTTTGCCCTAATCTGCGC
>NZ_JBFULE010000743.1:0-2600 GCF_056400485.1 Roseateles sp. P5_B10 | reverse complement strand
GGCTCGACGCCATTGACCTTGGCCCAGTCCTCACAGGTCTCCTGTACCAACAGGCTGACGTCCAGCGGCTGGGTGTCGGGCTGCATGCCGGGCGCCAGCTCGCTGACGTCGTCGACCAGGCGCTTGAGCCTTTGCACATTGGAGGCGACCATCCTGGTCAGCTGCTCGGCGCGCCCGCCGGCGACGTCCTCGGCCAGCAAGGCATTGGCCTGGGCGATGGCCGCCAGCGGGTTGCGAATCTCGTGAGCGATGCCGGCCGACACCCGGCCCATGGCGGCCAGTTTCTCCTGGCGGGTACGCGCCAGCAGCTCGCGGTTGTCCTCGACGAACAGCACGCACAGCTCCTCGCTGCCCTCGCGCTGGCGTGTGAAGCGCAGGCGCAGGCGCAGGCTGCGCGCGGCGCCGCTGTCCAGCGCCAGCGCCACGTCGACTTCCGCTCCTCCATCACCGGCGTTGCCGCCATAGGCTCGCTCCAATGCGAGCACCAGAGGCTGCCAGTCGGCCCGCCCGCGCAACTGCCAGCTCAGCTCTCCGCTGGCGGCGCCCAACAGGCTGCGCGCCGCCGGGTTCATCGCGCGGATGCGGCCACGCCGGTCGACGACGAGCACGCCCTCCTGCATCTCATCGATGACCAGGCGGTTCAGCAGCTCCTGCTGGCGGGCGAGCGCCAGGCTGCCCCGTGCGGCCTTCTCCTCGCGAGCGAGCCGCGCGCTGAGCTCACCGGCGAGCAGGCTCACGGCGAACAGGCCGCTGCCCACCAGGCCGGCCTGCGTCGTCTTCAGGCCCACGTCCAGGCCGGCCAGCAGCGACCAGGCGGCCGCACCGAGCAGGCCCAGCGTTGCCATCGCCGCTGTAGCCAGCGCCAGCATGCGCGGGCTCAGCACGGCCGCCATCAGCACCGGCATGACGAAGAGGGCGCCGTAGTTCACCCCACTCGGGTCCAGCGCATGCAGCACGCCGAACAGGATCAAGTCCACGCCGATGGCGCTCCACCAATGGGGGCTGCTGATGCGCGCCAGGCTGCGCGCCGAGGCGCCCCGCCGCAGCTGCGGCGCCAGCCACAGGGCCAGGGCTGCCATGGCATAGGACAGGCTCAGAGCCAGCGTCGAGCGCGCCGGCGTCGTGCCGAGAACGACCGAGATCAGTTGGGCCATCACCAGGGCCAGGCCCAGGGCTGCACGCGCCGACAGGAAGGCGCGGTAAAGACGCTCGAACGAAGCGCTGGCCTCGGCCGGCGGCTCCGCCGGCGGCTGCTCGACGAACCAGCTGCCGGCGCCGGCCACCGTCAGGCCTGCCCCTCGCGGGCCTCGAAGCTGGTGCGATGCGCCGAGCTGCAGAACACGCCACCCTTGCCCGGCAGCGCCTCATCGACGGGCAGATGCATGCCGCATTCGGCGCAGCGCAGCATGGCTTGCGGCGGCGCCGGCGGCTGGGGCTTGCGCGCCTCGGGTTCGCGCGGCCGGCCGCGCTTGATGCCCAGCACAAAGAACAGGCCCGCCAGCAGGGCCAGCAGCAGCAGGTATTTCATGCGCCGCCTCCGTTGACACCGCGCTGCAGGATGACCTCCAGCACGAAGCGCGAGCCGGCGTAGGACAACAGCAGCAAGGCCGCGCCGGCGTAGAGCCAGCGCGTCGCACGCCGCCCGCGCCAGCCGTAGATGCGCCGCCCGACCAGCAGGCCGGTCAGCACCAGCCAGCCCAGCACGGCCAGCAGGTTCTTGTGGTCCCAACGCCAATGCGGCGTGAACCACCATCCCAGCAGAATGGCCAGGGACAGCACGCCGACGCCGGCGGCCACGAACTGGAAGGTCAGGCGCTCAAGCCGCAGCAGCGGCAGCCCGGCCGGTGTCGACTGCTTGCGGCGCAGCTGCATCTCGGCGCGGTTCATCAGCGCCGCATGCAGCACCGCCACGCCAAACAGGCCGTAGGACGCCAGGCCCAGCACCCAGTGCAACGGCGCCCAGGGCGACGCGGCCAGCGGCCGGCTCTCGCCGGGGAAGCCCCAAGCCAGCAGCACGGCCGCCGCCGCCAGCCAGGCCAGCACGCGCCGCACGCTGTGCAGGGGCAGGAAGCGGCTTTCAACCAGATAGACCGTCAGCACCAGCCAGGTCGTCATCGACAGCGCCGGCGCGAAACCGAAGCGCGCGCCCGGTTCGGCCAGGCCGTAGCCACTGATATCTATATAGAGGGCAGCGAACTGGGCCGTCCAGGCCAGGGCCATGGGCGGCACGGACCGCAGCGGCCGCCGCACGGAGGCATCGTCGCCGGCTCGCGCGCGCAGCAGGCCAACCCAGACATATCCCAGCAGCGCCAGCGCGCTGGCGACGGCCAATGCCGGCCCGGGGCCGAGGCTTTGGGCGCCGGCTGCGGCGTCTCCAGCATCGGCAAGAAGGGCGGGCGATAAACTCATGGCTGCAGTGTACTTTTGGCCTGCCGCCGTTCTGGCGGTCCAGGAGGCTGTCGGGCTTTGGGCGGGGTGCGCGCCGAGGCGAGTTGCGRGGCCAGGCTAGGCGTCGACGAGGCGTTGGGTGGGGCCCAGCAACGAGTCGGCAAGACGCATGGCCCCGCAAATCGCCTCGGCCCTTCGGGTTGGGTCTGCAA
>NZ_JBFULE010000742.1:0-2606 GCF_056400485.1 Roseateles sp. P5_B10 | reverse complement strand
AACCAGAAGCTCTACATCAACGGCCAGGCCGCGCCGGTGCAGCCCCAGGGCAATTTCTATGACGACAGCGGCTCGCCGCGCGTCTACCGACCCCGCTTCCTGGAGAAGCTCGGCGACAAGGAGCACGAGATCCTCGTGCAGCCGCAGGCCCAGACCTTCTTCCGTGCCGACCGTGCCGACGGCCCCTTCCCTTTCCAGGAGAATTGCCGCTACACCATCGAGGGCGTAACCTGCAAGGTGCCCGCCGGACACTACTTCATGCTGGGCGACAACCGCGACAACTCGCGCGATTCGCGCTTCTGGGGATTCGTGCCGGATGAAAACATCGTCGGCAAGGCCTTCTTGGTGTGGATGAATTTCGGTAACCTCAAGCGCATCGGTACCTTCTTCAATTGACACCCAGATGAGCAGCAGCCTCCTTTCGTCGCCGACCTCCTCTCGCCGCCAGCGTGGCGTCACGCTGTTCGGCCTGCTGTTCTGGGGCATCGTTCTCGCCGCCACGGCCGTCGTCGGCATGAAGGTCTTCCCGACGGTGCTGGAGTACTACACCGTGCAGCGCGTGGTCGACCGTATCTCGGCCGGCAACCCCTCCACCGTGCCTCAGGTGCGCCAGGAGTTCGACAAAGCCATCGCCGTCGAATACTCGATCCAGAGCCTCAAGAGCAGCGACCTCGTCGTGACCAAGGACGGCAATGACCGTGTCGTCATCGAGTTCGCCTGGGACAAGGAGATTGACCTCTTCGGGCCGGTCTACCTGCTGATCAAGTACCACGGCAAGTCGCGTTGACCTTGCTTCCGCTTCGATGAGCGCCGTGCTTGAGGCCCTGCAACAGCGCCTGGGCCATCGTTTCCAGCGACCCGAATTACTGGCACGCGCCCTGACCCATCGCAGCTACGGCGCCGATCACAACGAGCGCCTGGAGTTTCTCGGCGACGCCGTGCTCAGCCTGGCCGTATCCAGCCTGCTGTACGAGCGCTATGCCGGCTCCGACGAAGGCGACCTGACCCGCGTGCGCGCCCATCTCGTGCGCGAGGAAAGCCTGCACAAGTTGGCGCTGGCCATGGGCTTGCCGGCGGTGCTGAAGATGTCCGACGGCGAAGCCCGTGGCGGCGGCGCGCAGCGCCCGTCCATCCTGGCCGACGCTGTCGAGGCCGTGCTGGGCGCGGCCTACATCGACGCTGGCTACGACGCTGCTTTGGCCATCGTGCGCCGCCTGCTCGGCGAGACCATCACGACCGCCACCAGCGCCGGCGACTTCGCCAAGGACGCCAAGACCGCGTTGCAGGAATGGCTGCAGGCCCGCCGCATCGCCGTACCCAGCTACCGTATCGTCGCGACGCGCGGCCAGGCCCATGCCCAGACCTTTGAGGTCGAATGTGCGGTGCCGGCCCTGGACGTGGCCGAACTCGGCGAAGGCCGCTCCCGCCGCACCGCCGAGCAGGAGGCTGCCAGCCGCCTGCTGGATAGACTCACCGCCGAACGAGGCAAATCATGACCACCGACGCTGTACCCACTGCCGCTGCCACCGCTGACGGTCCTCCCCAGCGTTGTGGCCTCATCGCCATCGTCGGTCGCCCCAATGTCGGCAAATCCACGTTGCTGAACGCCCTGGTCGGGCAGAAGGTCAGCATCACGTCCGACAAGGCCCAGACGACGCGCCACCGCATCACCGGCGTGCGCACTGTCGAGGAGGCGCAGTTCGTCTTCGTTGACACGCCCGGCTTTCAGACCAAGCACAACGCCGCGCTCAACCGCACGCTCAACCGCACCGTACACGGCGTGCTGGCCGACGTTGACCTCGTGCTCTTCGTCGTCGAGGCCGGCCGCTTTGGCCTGGATGACGCCAAGGTACTGGGCCTGCTGCCCGAAGACAAGCCGGTCGTGCTGATCGCCAACAAACTGGATGCCGTGCACCGCCGCGCGGAGCTGGCCCCCTGGCTCAAGGGCATGCAGGAGCGCCGCAACTTCAGCGAGTTCGTGCCGCTGTCGGCCAAGAAGGAATCCGACGTCACCCGCCTCTTCAAGATCCTCAAGCCTTATCTGCCCGAGCAGGGCTGGTTCTACGAAGAGGATGCGTTGACCGACCGCAGCGAGAAGTTCCTTGCCAGCGAAATCATCCGCGAGAAGCTGTTTCGCCTGACCGGTGACGAACTGCCCTATACATCCACCGTCATCATCGACAAGTGGGAAGAGGAGGGCGAGCTGCGCCGCATCAGCGCCAGCATCGTCGTCGAGCGCGACGCCCACAAAGGCATGATCATCGGCCAGGGCGGCGAGCGCCTGAAGCGCATCGGTTCGGAGTCGCGCCAGGAGCTGGAGCATCTGATGGATGGCCGGGTCTTCCTCGAGCTGTGGGTCAAGGTGCGCTCGGGCTGGGCGGATACCGAAGAGCATTTGCGCAGCTACGGCTACGAGTGATCGTCAAAGACAACACAGCCACAGAGGCACGGAGACACAGAGGAAAACCTTGAATTTCTCTGTGCCTCTGTGCCTCTGTGGCTTTGTTCATCGGCCGAGCCGATGCGGCTGACGCGCCCGCCTGCGGTCCAGCAGGCCTACGTGCTGCACCAGCACGACTGGAGCGAGTCCAGCCTCATCCTCGACC
>NZ_JBFULE010000741.1:0-2609 GCF_056400485.1 Roseateles sp. P5_B10 | reverse complement strand
ACGCCGACGTATTCGGCCACCGGCGATCCCAATCACTCCGGGGTCGACCGGGTTACCACGGCGGAATGCTGGCCGCGATAGCCATGAGAAAGCAGTTTCAAGCCATGCAGGCCCGCATCTCGGGCCTGACGCTGATCGAGATCCTGGTCAGCCTTGCTGTGCTGGGTGTGATCCTTGCGCTTGCCGTGCCTTCGATGGCGGACCTGCTCGAAAAGCGCCGCGTCACCGCCGCGGCCGAAGAAGTGGCCGGTGTACTGACCTACGCCAAGGCCGAAACGAACGCGATCGATGCGTTGCTCATCGTGCGGTTCGATCCCGACGTTCACAACCCGGCGGGCAGCAAGGTGAGTTGCGCTCTGGTGGCCACATCGGCCGGCATGAACAACTGCAGGTGCTACTACCTGCCCCCAAACAACGTATGTCCAGGCACCGGCCAAAGGCCGTTGCGTCTTTTCCAATTGCCCAGGACCCACGTGAAGTTCGATGCCTTTGCGACGAGCTGGAAGGGCATGCAAGACTACATCCGTTTCCAGCGACAGCAGAACAACCAGGCGGCGGAGGGCTTCCAGGTGGATGTGGTGGGCTTGAGAAAGGGCTACACGCTGCGGGTTGAAGTGAATGACATAGGGCGCGTCAGGATCTGTGCGCCTTCTGTTGCGCGGGATCCAACCGACCCGCTGTTTAGCAAGATGAGTGGGTACGGCACATGCAGTTGAAATCCTTCAGTGGCAGGCCGGGGAAGGCGCAACGGGGGCTCGGCCTCGTTGAGTTGATGGTCGGCATCACGGTCGGCCTGATCGTCACGGCCGGTGCCGCGCTGGTTGCGACGCGGCAGATCAACGAACACCGGCGCCTGATGCTGGAGGTGCAGATGCAGCAGGACCTGCGCATTGCTGCCGATGTGCTGCAGCAGGATCTGCGCCGCGCCGGCTATCGAGGCCTGCCGGCCCACGGCGTGTGGGAGCCTGAACGCGATGCGGGCGCCACGCCGGCCAAGGAGGCCGCCTCGAGCCCCTATACCGCCGCCTCCAGCAACCAGGGCGGTGACCAGCTCCTCTACCGCTACGCCAAGGCGGCGGCCGGTGCCACCGCGGTCAACAAGACCAATGTCCTGGCGAACAACGAGCAATTCGGTGTGCGTTGGAACAAGCGCAACAACGCGCTCGAAATTCAGCTGGGCAAAGACAACTGGCAGCCCATCACGGATCCGGACACCCTCGTGATCCAGAACTTCATCGCGAATGTCGTGACGCAGGAAATTCCGCTCGACGACCTCTGCGGTCCGGCTGGGGCAGCCACTTGCCCCAAGCAATGCGTGAGGCGGGTCGATTTCACGATCAGGGCGGTGGCCAAGTCTGACCCCAATGTTCAGCGCACCTTGACGGTCAGCGAGAAGATTCGCGCGGACGAGATCAGCGGAGCATGTTCGGTATGAAGCTCGTACTTGGCCTGCGCCATGCGTGCGCTCAACGCGGTGCCGCCACGCTGGTCGTGGTCATGGTGCTCTTTCTCGTCATGGCCCTGCTGGCTGCCTACGGGAACCGCAGCCTGATGTTCGAACAACGCATCGCCGGCAGCTATTACCGTGCCAGCATGGCCCAGGAAATGAGTGAGGCTGGCGCCGAATGGTCCCTGGCCATGCTCAATGGCACCGCCATCAATGGCAGTTGCGCTGCAGTTGCCACCGGCGGTACGCGCTTCGTCAATCAATACCTCAATGTCTCGGCCGCGGACCGAGCCACCACCGGCACGATCACAGGCACCGGACCCAGGCTGGCCGTCGATTGCGCCTCCAACGGCACGACCCTTGTTTGCCGTTGCCCCCTGCCAAATACGCGTGCCACTCAACCGACCACGGCGCTCGCAGGCGCCCTCGTGCCGAGCTTCGGCGTCGCCCTGGGCACGGACACCGACGTCCACTACGGCAGCTTCCAGGTGACGAGCTACGGCTGCACCGACAGCAGCGTCGACAGCTGCTCCGGCGCCACCGCGCAGACCCGCAGCCAGACGGCCGCGGCCGCATCCTTGCAACTGGTCTCCATCGGCTTCATTGGTGCCGTGCCCTCGTCGCCGACTTCGCCATTGACGGTCAAGGGCACGTTGACGACTTCTGGCGCCGGTGGCCTTGGCTTGCACAACACCGACCCACGCTCGGCCGGCCAGCTGGTCGTCTCCGGCGGCTTTGCGCCGCCGCTGATTGACGCTCGCATGGACTCGGTACCGGGCACGCCGCCGGAGCAGGCACGCAGCTTCGGCGACACTTATCTTTCAGGCCTGAATGGTCCGGACGGCGACAAGACGTTCTTCCGCAACTTCATGGGCATGGTTCCGAGCCGCTACAAGAACCACCCGGCTGCGCGCTCCGTGACCTGCTCGGGCAATTGCGGGCCGACGCTTGCAACCGCCTTCGCCGCCGGCCAGCGCATCATGACCGTCGACAACGGGATGACGATCAGCTCCGGCACCATCGGCACGGCCGCGGCGCCGGTCGTCGTCGTCGTGTACGGGAACGTGACAATCACCGGCCCGATGCAACTGAACGGCATGCTGGTGGTCCTCGGCAATCTGACCTGGACCAACGCCGCCGCCGCGCCTTCCCAGGTCAACGG
>NZ_JBFULE010000740.1:0-2614 GCF_056400485.1 Roseateles sp. P5_B10 | reverse complement strand
GGTGAGGAACTGCTGCAGGCCCTGCGCCGAGAGCGCTCGACGCCGCTGATCGTCATTTCGGCCCGCCAGGTCGAAGGCCAGAAGATCCGCCTGCTCGATGCCGGTGCCGACGACTACCTCGTCAAGCCCTTCGGCATCGGCGAGCTGCTGGCACGGCTGCGCGTGGCCCTGCGCCACCGCGGCACCGTGGCCCAGCCGGCCATCACGATGTACCGGCGCGCCGGCCTGGAAGTCGACCTGGCCGCCCACCGCGTACGTCGCGATGGCGCCGACGTGCGCCTGACGCCCACCGAGTTCAAGCTGCTGGCCCGCCTGGTGCGCCAGGCCGGCCAGGTCGTCACCCACCGCCGCCTGCTGGCCGACGTCTGGGGCGCGGACGCGACCGAGCAGACCCACTATCTGCGCCTGTACATGGGCCAGTTGCGCGCCAAGCTCGAGGTCGAGCCGGCCGAGCCCTGCGTGCTGCTGACCGAGCCGGGCGTGGGCTATCGCATCGCCGAACCGAACTGATCCCGCTCATGCAAGTCACCCACTGGATTCCCGTTGACGGCGCCGAGCTGGCCGTCGAATACCGCCCCCACGACGATGGCCGCGCACCGCTCGTGTTCCTGCACGCCGGCGTCACCGACAGCCGGTTGTGGGACGGCGCCATGGCCGCGGCTGCCGGGCAGCGCTCAGCTCTGCGCATCGACCGCCGCGGCTTTGGTCAGACGCGCGTGGCCGCCGCTCGCCCGCATGCCTGGGTCAGCGACCTGCGCGCCGTGCTGGACGTGCTGCGGCTGGACCGCGTGGAGCTGGTGGGCTGCTCGTTGGGCGGCCGCATCGCCATCGATTTCGCGCTGGCCTCGCCCGAGCGCGTGGCCGGCCTGACGCTGGTGGCGCCTGCCGTCACCGGCGCCCCCGACCCCACGCCCGAGCTGGATGCCGCCAGCCGTGAGTTGAACGACGCCACGCAGGCCGCCCGCGCCGCGGGCCAGCTCGACGAGGTCAACCGCCTGCAGGCCCGCCTGTGGCTGGACGGCCCCGGCCAGCCCGAAGGCCGGGTCGGCGGCGCCGCGCGCGAGCTGTTCCTGGCGATGAACCGCATCGCGCTGCACGCGCCGGCCATCGGCGAGTTGCAGCCCGCGCCCGACGCCTGGCCGCGGCTGGAGCAACTGGCCATGCCCACGTGCGTGGTGTGCGGCGACCTGGACCTGCCTTACCTGGTGCAGCGCTGCCGGCAGATGGCCGCGCGCATCCCTGGCGCGCGCCACGTGGCGCCGCCGGGGATGGCCCACCTGCCGTCGCTGGAAGCGCCGGAGGCCTTCACCCGCGTGATGCAGGACGCCGGGCTGCTGGACCGCTGAGGGCTCAGCGCGGCGGCTTCACGCTGGCCAGGTGCATGCCGCTGTCCAGCATCAGCAGCTCACCGGTCACCGTGCGGGCGCCGTCCACCAGCCAGACGATGGCTTCCGCCACGTCCTCGGGGGAGCAGGCGCGCTGCAGCGGCACGCCGGCTTCATAGGCCTTCAGGCCAGCCTCGTAGCCCTGTTGCCCCACGCCCTGCACGAACCAGCGTGACGTGATGAGGCCAGGGCACACGGCGTTCACGCGCACGGCGGGTGCCAGGGACCGGGCCAGGTGCAGCGTCATCGCGTTGATGGCGCCCTTGGACGCGATGTAGGGCATGGACGAGCCCACGCCCAGAGCGCCGGCCACCGACGATACGTTGACGATGCAGCCCTGCGCGGCTTTCAGCGCGTCGACGCAAGCCCGCACCATCTGGAAGCTGCCCAGCGCATTGACGGCCAGGATGCGCTGGAATGTGTCGGCGTCCAGCGCGTCCCAGTCGGCCGCGGCGCCGAACACCGACACGCCGGCGTTGTTCACCAGTGCGTCGATGCGGCCCCAGCGGTCCAGCGCGGCCTGCGCCAGCGCGCGGCAGTCGCCGTCCTGCGCCACGTCGCCCTGCTTCACGAACACGTCGGACCCGGCCGCACGGCAGGCCGCGGCGCAGGCTGCGGCCTCGTCCGCGCTGCGCGAGTAGTTGATCAGCAGGTCGTAACCCCTGCCGGCCAGCATCAGCGCCGTGGCGGCGCCCACACCCGTGCCGCCGCCGGTGATCAGCGCGACCTTGCCTGCCGTAGCCATGCGTCTTCTCCAGTGGAATTGCGGCGGGTCAGTCCAGGACCCGCCGCCGCCTCAGGCCTTCTTCGCCGTCAGCTGGTCCTTCAACGGCAACTGYCGGATGCGCTTGCCCGTGGCAGCGAAGATCGCGTTCATCAGCGCCGGTGCGATGGGGCCGATGGCCGGCTCGCCGACGCCGCCCAGCGGTTGGTCGTAGCTCTTGGCCGGCATGATGTGCACGGCGATGGTCTTGGGCGCGACGTTGAGCCGCGCGATCTCGTAGTCGTGGTAGTTGCTCTGCTCGACGCGGCCGTCCTTGAACGTGATCTCGCTGTACAGCGCCTGGCTCAGGCCCATGATGCAGGCGCCCTCGACCTGGGAGCGGATGCGGTCCGGGTTGATGGCCGGGCCGCAGTCCAGCGCCACGTCGATGCGCGGGATGCTGAGCTCGCCCTTGGGCGACACCCGCACCTCGACGATGACGGCCATATAGGTCACGAAGCTGTAG
>NZ_JBFULE010000739.1:0-2624 GCF_056400485.1 Roseateles sp. P5_B10 | reverse complement strand
GCTTTCGAACGCGAAGGCGCGGTGCGCGTCGAGCCGACCCGCCTGGTCGTGCTCAGCCGCGAGAAGCTGCTAGCAGCCGCATCCCGATAAGGCTGGCGCCGAGGAGACACGGCAGCCGGGCCTCGACTCGCAGAATGGACAGTTGGCGTTCTCTACCCAGACATCCATGGAAGCATTCACCGGCACCCGTCCCCTTGCCCAAGCCCTGGACACCACGGCTCTCGAAGCCTGGCTGGCCGCGCACATTGACGGCTTTGTCGGGCCCCTGGCCATCGAGCAGTTCAAGGGCGGCCAGTCCAACCCGACCTATCTGCTGAAGACGCCGGGGGCGCAATACGTGATGCGCAGCAAGCCCGCCCCCGTGGCCAAGCTGCTGCCGTCGGCCCATGCCATCGAGCGTGAATTCCAGGTCATGGGGGCKCTTGCCGGCACCGACGTGCCAGTGCCCGCCATGTACGCGCTGTGCGAGGACGAGGCCGTCATCGGCCGCGCCTTCTACGTCATGTCCTTCATGCCCGGCCGCGTGCTGTGGGACCAGAGCCTGCCCGGCATGACCCATGCCGAGCGCGCCGCCCATTACGACGAGATGAACCGGGTCATCGCGGCCCTGCACCAGGTCGACTTCAAGGCCGTGGGCCTCGCGGCCTACGGCAAGCCGGGGAATTACTTCGAGCGTCAGATCGGCCGCTGGAGCAAGCAATACCTGGCCTCCGTCACCGAGCCCAACCCGGCGATGGATTCGCTGCTGGCCTGGCTGCCGGCCCACATCCCGGCCTCGGCCCGCGACGAGAGCGAGGTGGCCATCGTCCATGGCGACTACCGCATGGACAACGTCGTCTTCCACCCCAGCGAGCCTCGCATCATCGCCGTGCTGGACTGGGAGCTTTCGACGCTCGGCCATCCGCTGGCCGACTTCAGCTACCACTGCATGAGCTGGCACATCCAGACCTCGGGCGCCGCGCGCGGCCTGGGCGGCAAGGATCTGGTTGCACTGGGCATTCCGAGCGAGCGCGAGTATGTGCAGCGCTACTGTGAGCGCACCGGCCGTGGGGACGCCGGCACCGTCATGGCCGACTGGAACTTCTACATGGCCTACAACATGTTCCGCATCGCGGCCATCGTGCAGGGCATTGCCAAACGCGTGGTGGACGGCACGGCCTCCAGCGACCAGGCCAGGGAGACGGCCAAAAGCGCCCGACCGCTAGCGGATCTAGCTTGGAGCTTCGCGGTGAAAGCGTGAGCCCCTCGCCCAGTTTCGCAACGCTGAACGCGCGCGAACCTGGTCGGYCCCCCTGGGGGACGGCGATGCTCGCCGGATTGACCGGCAAGCACATCGCCATGGCGGGCCGGCTCGGGAGCGGCCCAGCGCTCGACCCGCAACTCGTGCGCGTCAGGTCACATCCCCCGGGCGCGTCGAGGGCGTCCAGGCGATCGACGTCGTCGTCGGCCAGGCCCCGCTGTCTGACAGCCGCCCGTTCACGCGCTGCGCCTCACGCGCTGCGACTTCCAGCAGCTTCACCAGGGCCTGCAGCCTGGGCAGGTCGGCCTCACTCATTTCCGTGCGCAGATAGAGGTTGCCGCGCATCGCCATCAGCACGAAGGGATGGCCTTCGGGCAGCAGGTCCTGGCTGGCCTGAACCAGGGCTTCGCTGAGTTCGCCCTCGATCCACGCGCCGGTCAGATCCTTGGTCACGCCGACGATCCCATAGCGTTGGCGCAGCATCTGCGAGGCGGCGTTGTTGAACTTGGGGAACATCACCAGCCAGCGCATCTCTTCCGGCGTGTCGGTATCGACGCGGGTCTTGAGCGTGTCGGTGTAGGCCTCGAAGACAGCACGCTCAAGGTTCTCCATCAGCGCCCGGCACAGCACCATCATCTGCAGGTCATGGTGCAGGCCCATCTCACAGCGCATGCGCAGCTCAAAGCCGGGCAGATAGCTGCGCTGCGACACACCCCATTCGATGCGCAGCGGCCCCGGCGACGCCTTGGGCTGCTCGACGAGGAAGCCCAACCCGTCCCGCGTCTGCGTGAATCCGGCCCCGCGTGCCTCGGCCCAGTCCTCGATCGGACGCCAGCGCGACGCGTTGGCGCGCGTCACGAGCCAGTGCTTGACTTGCTTTACCACCATGAGTCGTGAGGAAGTCTGAGAATGGAGCCTGCTTGCTAGGCACACCGCATGGAGGCGACGAATGATTGAAGTGTATTCATGGCCCACGCCCAACGGCCACAAGGTGCACATCATGCTGGAGGAGTGCCGCCTCGCCTACCGGGTGCATCCCGTGGACATCGGCGCCGGTGAGCAGTTCGCACCCAACTTCCTCGCCATCAGTCCCAACAACAAAATCCCCGCGATCACCGACCCCGACGGCCCCGGCGGCCAGCCCATCTCGCTGTTCGAGAGCGGTGCCATCCTGCTCTACCTGGCTGGCAAGACGGGCAAGTTCCTGCCCGCCGACGTGCGTGGCAAATACGAGGTGCTGCAGTGGCTGATGTTCCAGATGGGCGGCGTCGGCCCCATGCTGGGCCAGGCGCATCACTTCCGCATCTACGCGCCCGAGAAGATCGACTACGCCATCGATCGCTACACCGACGAGGCCAAGCGCCTGTACAGCGTCATCAACAAG
>NZ_JBFULE010000738.1:0-2626 GCF_056400485.1 Roseateles sp. P5_B10 | reverse complement strand
CGCCGAAGCTCTGGCCGGCCTGCGCCCGGCCTTCGATAAAGCCGGCAGCGTGACCGCAGGCAATGCCTCGGGCCTGAACGATGGCGCCGCCGGCGTCGTCGTCATGACGGCCGCCAAGGCCGCGGCCCTGGGCCTGACGCCGCTGGCGCGCATTGCTTCCTACGCCTCGGCCGGCCTGGACCCTGCGCTGATGGGCATGGGCCCCGTGCCCGCGGCCCGCAAGGCGCTGGAGCGCGCCGGCTGGAAGCCCGCCGACCTCGACCTGCTGGAAATCAACGAAGCCTTCGCCGCCCAGGCCTGTGCCGTGCACAACGAGATGGGCTGGGACATGAGCAAGGTCAACGTCAACGGCGGCGCGATTGCGCTGGGCCACCCCATCGGCGCCAGCGGCTGCCGCGTGCTCGTCACGCTGCTGCACGAGATGGTCAAGCGCGATGCCAAGAAGGGCATCGCCTCGCTGTGCATCGGCGGCGGCATGGGTGTCGCCCTGACCGTCGAACGTTGATACCCTCACCCAATCACAACAGGAGACATCCATGAGCAAGAAAGTTGCCTACGTCACGGGCGGTATGGGCGGCATCGGTACCGCCATCTGCCAGCGCCTGCACAAGGAAGGCTTCAAGGTCATCGCCGGCTGCGGTCCGAGCCGCGACTTCAAGAAATGGCTCGATGAACAGAAGGCGCTCGACTACGACTTCTACGCCTCCGTCGGCAACGTGGCCGACTGGGACTCCACCGTTGAGGCTTTCTCCAAGGCCATCGGTGAGCATGGCGCCATCGACGTGCTGGTCAACAACGCCGGCATCACCAAGGACCGCATGTTCCTGAAGATGACGCCGGACGACTGGCATGCCGTCATCGACACCAACCTGAACAGCATGTTCAACGTGACCAAGCAGGTCGTGCCGGGCATGGTGGAAAAGGGCTGGGGCCGCATCATCCAGATCAGCTCGGTCAACGGCGAAAAGGGCCAGGCCGGCCAGACCAACTACTCGGCCGCCAAGGCCGGCATGCACGGCTTCACGATGGCGCTGGCGCAGGAGCTGGCGTCCAAGGGCGTGACGGTCAACACCGTCAGCCCTGGCTATATCGGCACCGACATGGTCCGCGCGATCAAGCCCGAGGTGCTGGAGAAGATCGTGGCGACGATTCCCGTCAAGCGCCTGGGGACGCCCGAGGAGATCGGTTCCATCGTCGCCTGGCTGGCCAGCGGGGATTCGGGCTTCTCGACCGGCGCTGACTTCTCCTGCAACGGCGGCATGCACATGGGGTGAGAGCCGGGCGGCTCCCATCTGCAAAGCCGGCGCCAGCCGGCTTTTTGTTGCTTGCACCGCATTGGGGCGACACGGCAACAATTCCACGCTTGCCCGCGCAACGACCTGCGGTTGTGAACTTATCCCCTGAATCGGGAAGGCGGCCTGACTACATTCCGGCATCTGTGCCAAGCAACTGGCGCATTAGCAATGGGAAGAGCCGGATGAACCTTGTCTTTCTACCTGCCGTGAGCCTGATGCGCCGCCTGCCGATGGCGCACAAGTTCTTCATCGTCTGCCTGTGCTTTGCGATTCCGCTGGTCTACCTGCTGGTGGCGCTGGCGGGCGATCGCTCGGACGCCCGCGACTTCTCGGCCAAGGAACTGGTCGGTGTTGCCCAGGTGCGCCAGGTCAGTGGGCTGCTGAACGCGGCCATGGTGCTGAGAGGGAGCTCCATCGGGGTGAGCGTCAAGATGCCGGGCGCCGAGGCCAGGCGCGACGAAGCCCTGGTCAAGTTCAACGCGCAGGCTCAGGCGCTGGAGAAGCATATCGGCGCGGAGCAGGACCCGCTCAAGCTCGGCGCCGGCCTGGCTGCCGCGCGCGATAAGGCCAAGGCGCTGATCGCCCTTGGCGCGGCCGAACCCGAGTCGGTCGTCGTGGCCAGCTTTGCGCTGACCGACGCGGTGCAGTCCCTCGTCGAGCAGGCCTCGTCCGAGTCCAACCTGGCCCTGGACCCTGACGCGGATACCTACTACCTGATGCTGAGCGTCACCGATGCCTTGCCACGGCTGCGGGATGCTGTCGGCCGCATGCGCGCCCTCGGCGCCGCCGCTGCTCAAATGGGCTCGCCGCCCGCTGGCGTGCTGCAGCGCCTGCACCAGGCCGACACGGTGACCGAGGAATACCTGACGCGCCTGACCGCCGCACTGAACCGGGTTGCGGCGGCCAATCCCGAGGCCGTGAAAGGCCTGGACGTGCAGCTCGTGGACCGGATCCGCAAGGACTTTCGCGAGAAGTTCGCTCAGGGCTTTGTGCTGGGCGAGCCGCCCAAGGTCGATGCGGCCGAGTGGTTCGCGCTGGGCACGGCGCAGATTGCCGCGTGCGACAAATTGGAGCGCGCCGCGGAGGCGAAGCTGGCCGAACTCGTCACCGCGCGGGTCCAGCGCCTGACGCGTGACCTGTGGACAGCCATGATCCTGGCCATCAGCTTTGTCACCATTGCCGCCTATGCGCTGGTGAGTTATTACCTGGCGTCGCGCARCAGCTGCGCCGTGCTGGGCCGCCGCATCGAGGCCCTGGGCGCCGGCGATCTCAGCGAGACCCCGGCCCTGGCCGGCCGCGACGAGGTCGTGCTGGCGACGAATGCCTTGCGC
>NZ_JBFULE010000737.1:0-2626 GCF_056400485.1 Roseateles sp. P5_B10 | reverse complement strand
GCATCATGCTGGCCGCGCTACGCGTCTACCGGCCGCAGCTGTGGACGCGGCTGCAGGCGCGCTCGACGGCGCTCTTGTTCACCGGGTTGGCCATGACCGCCCTCGCCTTCTGGCTGTTCCGCGACCGCACCGGCCTGGTTGCCAACGCGGTTGGCTGGCCGCTGCTTTCTTTCGGCTTCGGCCTGCTCGTACTGGCGGCCAGCACGCCGCGGGCCTGGGCCGTGCCCGGCACGGGCTGGCTGGCAGCCATCTCCTACAGCCTTTACCTGAGCCACAAGATCGCGATGCACGTCGTGCATGTCTGGATCGCACCGGCGCTGCCGCTGCAGGGACCGGCCCTGTTCCCGGTCTATGCCGTCGTCATCCTGGCCGTGGGCGCCGCCCTGCACTATCTCGTCGAAAAGCCGGGCCTGCAACTGCGCGACCGCCTGGCCCGCTCGCCGCGAACCATTGAAACTGGCAGCATGCCGGCATGACGATCCAACCCGGCTCCGAACTCCATCTGCGTGACCTCACCAGGTTGCGCCGCGTGCGCGACCGCATCGACCGCGAATATGCACAGCCCCTGGACGTCGAGGCCCTGGCGCGCGGCGTGCACATGTCGGGCGGCCACCTGAGCCGGCAGTTCCGCCAGGCCTATGGCGAATCGGTCTACAGCTATCTGATGACGCGGCGCATCGAACGCGCCATGGCCCTGCTGCGGCGTGGCGACCTGAGCGTCACCGAGGTCTGCTTCACCGTCGGCTGCTCATCGCTCGGCACCTTCAGCACGCGCTTCAGCGAACTGGTCGGCCAATCGCCCAGCGCCTACAAGCGCGACCAGGCCCAGGCGACGGCGGGCATGCCGGCCTGCGTCGCCCGCCAGGTAACGAAACCGATCAGGAATCGAGAAGCGCCGCAAGAGAGCGAAACCTAGACTTCTTTCCGTGCCTTAACCACCCACAGAGATTGACCCCATGGACATCAGCATTCACTCCAGCTTCCTGCCCCAATCCGACCCGGAAGCCTCGCTGGCCTTCTACCGCGACACCCTCGGCTTCGAGGTGCGCAACGACGTCGGCTACAACGGCCTGCGCTGGATCACGGTCGGCCCGGCCGGCCAGCCGGGCACCWCCATCGTGCTGCACCCGCCGGCGGTCACGCCCGGCGTCACCGAGGACGAGCGCCGCACCATCACCGAGATGATGGCCAAGGGCACCTTCGGCATGTTGATCCTCGCCACGGCCGACCTGGACAAGACCTTCGCCAAGCTCCAAGCCGAGGACGCCGAGATCGTCGAAGAGCCCACGATGCAACCGTACGGCGTGCGCGACTGCGCCGTCCGCGACCCCGCCGGCAACCTGCTGCGCATTCAAGAGAAGCGCTGAATGGCCGACGCTGACAACCACGACCGCATCCGCGTGCAGGGCGCACGTGAGAACAACCTCAAGGACGTCAGCGTCGACATCCCCAAGCGGCGGCTGACCGTGTTCACCGGCGTGTCCGGCTCGGGCAAGAGCTCCCTCGTCTTCGGCACCATCGCAGCCGAGTCGCAGCGCCTCATCAACGAGACCTACAGCGCCTTCGTGCAGGGCTTCATGCCCACGCTGGCGCGGCCCGAGGTGGACGTGCTGGAGGGCATCACCACGGCCATCATCGTCGACCAGGAGCGCATGGGCGCCAATGCCCGCTCCACGGTCGGCACGGCCACCGACGCCAACGCGATGTTGCGCATCCTGTTCAGCCGCGTCGGCAAGCCGCAGATCGGCCCGCCCAGCGCCTTCGCCTTCAACGTGCCGTCGGTGCAGGCCACTGGTGTCATCACCGTCGACAAGGGCGGCGCCAGCAAGGCCGTCAAGCAGACCTTCTCGCGCACCGGCGGCATGTGCCCGCGCTGCGAGGGCATGGGCTCGGTGTCGGACTTCGACCTTGACCAGCTGTTTGATGCCAGCAAGTCCATCAACGGCGGCGCGATCAACATCCCCGGCTACAGCATGGAGGGCTGGTACGGCCGCATCTTCAGAGGCTGCGGCTTCTTCGACCCCGACAAGCCGATTGCCAAGTTCACCAAGCGCGAGCTGCACGACCTGCTGCACAAGGAGCCGACCAAGATCAAGGTCGACGGCATCAACCTGACCTATGCCGGACTGATCCCGTCGATCCAGAAGTCCTTTCTGTCGAAGGACGTCGACGCGCTGCAGCCGCACATTCGCGCCTTCGTCGACCGCGTCATCACCTTTCAGACCTGCCCCGAATGCCATGGCACGCGGCTCAGCGAAGCGGCACGGTCCTGCAAGATCGGCAAGCACAGCATCGCCGACGCCTGCTCAATGCAGATCAGCGACCTGGCCGACTGGGTGCGCGGCTTGAAGGGCGCCGAGGTCGCACCGCTGCTGAAGGCGTTGAGCCATCTGCTCGATGCCTTTGCCGAGATCGGCCTGGGCTATCTGTCGCTGGACCGGCCAACCGGCACGCTGTCCGGTGGCGAGGCCCAGCGCGTGAAGATGATCCGCCACCTCGGCTCGTCCCTGACCGATGTCAGCTATGTCTTCGATGAACCGACCACCGGCCTGCACCCGCACGACATCCAGCGCATGAACGAGCTGCTGGGCCGGCTGCGCGACAAGGGCAACACCGTGCTCGTCGT
>NZ_JBFULE010000736.1:0-2630 GCF_056400485.1 Roseateles sp. P5_B10 | reverse complement strand
CCTTCGAGGAGCGCATCGCGATGGGGCTGGACCCCGACCTCTGCGTCAAGCTCGAGCGTGATGCCGAGGGCGTCGTGCGGCGCCGGATGGGGCGGCTGGTAAATGCCACCTCTTTGCTGCAGTCCACGCATGGGGTGGGTGCCAGAGGCCTGCTGGTCTGCGAATGACGCCGCCTGAGGTTCAGATCTCGGCCGCCAGCGCGTAGCCGATCGCGGCACGGGTGGCCGCGACCTGCGCCGCATTGCATTGCTCGGGCGTGGCGCGCGCGCTGTCCGGGTAGACCTCGGTCGTCGTGCTGAAGCGGGCGCCGGTGATGGCGGCGCACAGGTTGCGGCTGCGCACTGCGAAGCTGATGACGCCGGGCGACTGCAGCGGGCAGCCGATGATCTGGCCGTTGGCATCGGGCTCGGCGATGTGGGTGACCTGGGCCACCGCGGCGATGACGGCCCGCTGGAATTCGGGTTGCGGGTGTTCGGCGTCGTCGACGAGGTAGAAGCCATCGGGAATCAGCCCGGGCTCGAACACCTCGCCATCGCGCGCCGCCAGGGCAGGGCGGAACTCTGATTCGTCCGTGTCGGTGGTCTCGTGCAGGTCGATGTGCATCAGCACGCGGCCGCGCAGCGGTGCGAGCAAGGCCACCAGGGCCGCGGACTCGGCCACGGGGCTGCCTTCGCGGAAGTTGCGGTTGGGGTCGATTGCATCGAAGTTCCAGCGCTGGATGCGCTCATAGGCCCAGGGGCTGACGCAGGGCACCACCAGCAGGTTGGCCTGGCCGGCAGCTTCCTGCCCATGCTCGCGGACGAACTGCAGCGCACCATGCACGCCGCTGGTCTCGTAGCCATGYACGCCGCCGGTCACGACGAAGATGGGCAGGTCGTCGCGCCAGCCGCGGCTGCGGATGGCCAGCAGCGGGAAGCGTTCGCCGTCGCAGACCACGGCGCCGTATTCGCTGACGTCGAAATCCTGCTTCAGAGGCTCGATGGTGGCGAGCACGTCAGCCGCAAAGCTGCGCTGCTTGACGAGGCGCCCGCGCCAGGCGGCGACCTCGCCCGGGCCCCAGGGCTGGCCGGGAATGCCGATTGCGTAGTTCATGGCCGTGCCTTTTCGCTCAAGATCCAGGCATTGAGGCGCTGCTCCAGCAGTGGCAGCGGCATGGCGCCCTGGTCGATGACGGCCATGTGGAAGCGGCGCTGGTCGAACTTGGCCCCCAAGGCGGTTTCAGCCCGGGCGCGCAGTTCCTTGATCTTCAGTTCGCCCATCATGTAGCTCAGCGCCTGGCCGGGCTGGGACAGGTAGCGGTCGACCTCAGCCGTCATGAAGGTGGCGTCGTGGCCGGTCTGCTCGATCATGTAGGCGATGGCCTTGTCGCGGTTCCAACCCAGCGCATGCAGGCCGGTGTCGACGACCAGGCGCGCGGCGCGGAACATCTGCGCCTGCAAGTGGCCAAAGCGCGCGTAGGGGTCGCGGAACAGGCCGATCTGCGGGCCCAGCGTCTCGGCATACAGCGCCCAGCCCTCGCTGAAGACCGAGTACTGCGACTGGCGGCGGAAGTTGGGCAGCTCGCCCAGCTCGACCTGGCGTGAGATCTGCAGATGGTGGCCGGGCACGGTCTCGTGGGCCACCAGCGTCTCCATCGCCCATTTGGGCCGGCGCTTGAACGAGATCGCGTTGGCGTTGAACCAGCCGGGGGTCGTGCCGTCCAGCGAGGGGCCGTTGTAGTTGTCGGCCGCGCCTTCGCCGGTATAGGGCGGCATGCCGCGAATGCCATAGGGCGAGCGYGGCAGCTGGGCGAAGAGCTTGGGCAGCTCAGGGTCGATGCGCTTGGCGATGGCGCGGTAGCCGTCCAGCAGCTCGTCGGCCGTCTGGTTGAAGAACTTGGGGTCGCTGTAGAGGAATTTCTTGAAGGCGGCGAGGTCACCGTCGAAACCGACCTCGGCCTTGACCTTCTCCATTTCGGCGCGGATGCGCGCGGCCTCGCGCAGGCCGGTGGTGTGGATGTCGCCCGCCGCCAGCGGCAGCGTCACATGGCGCTGGATCAACGCCTCGTAGACCTTGTCGCCGCCGGGGTAGCTCGACAGCGAGCCGCTGTCGGGGGCCTTGGCCATCAGCTCGTCTTTCATGACGGCGAGCAGCTTGCGCTGGGCCGGGTAGAAGATCTCGCGCATGGCCGCCTGGCCCTGGGCCTGGTAGTTGGCCTTGACGCTGGCGTCCACCGTCATGCGCGTGAAGGGCTCGTAGACCGGGCTCTTGGTGACGTCCTCGGTCAGCTGCCCTTCCACCTGGGCAATGGCACGCGCCAGCACCGGCTTGGAGGTGACCCAACCCAGGGTCAGGCCCTGGCGCAGGATGGCGATTTCCTGGTCAACCCGCGCCGGGTAGGCGGCCAGGCGCGTCAGCCACTGCTTGACCTGGGTCTCGTTGTTGACCGGCACATTGCGGGCGAAGCCGGCCAGGGCCGATTGCGCGCCGTACAGGGTGCCCAGCGTCAAGGTGCGCCAGCCGGCGAAGCCTTGCATGGCCACCTCCTGCTGGTAGCGGTTGATGAAGAGCGCCAGGGAGACGCGGTCGGTGTCGCCCAGCAGGCCGGCGTCCATGGCGCGGGCGCGGGCCAGCATGTCGCGGGCAAAAGC
>NZ_JBFULE010000735.1:0-2631 GCF_056400485.1 Roseateles sp. P5_B10 | reverse complement strand
GGCTCTGTAGCAGGCCGTCAATGACGGGAGCCTCAAATCGATTGCGGATCACCCGCGCCGGGTTGCCTGCGACAACTGCGTATGGCGTGACGTCGCGGGTCACGACGGCGCCCATGCCGACAATCGCACCATGGCCGACGTGGACCCCTGCCTTGATATAGGCGCCGTCACCTATCCAGACGTCGGCACCGATAGTCGTTCTGAGCGAGGGTAGGTACTCGTGCCTTGCGAACTTGGCCTTTACGCTGTCCTTGTGTGAGAGAAAAACCGGGCTCGTCGATACGAAATGGCTCGGGTGACCAACGCCGCCGATGCGAATATGGCTGCCTAGCGAGCAGAACGGCCCCACCTCCACGTTGAGCAGCGCGCACTCATAGCCGATGAATGAATGCCGGTCCACATGGCAACTGATTACGGCGCTTCCGGCATGAACGCGTGAAGTGCGGTGGATCGTGCTGTCACGGATCGCTGCACCACGAGCGATCTTCAGAAACTTGGACCAAAGGTAGGTAAGCATGATGCGCTTAGGCCGAGCGGAGCTGCGCCGATGCGCCGCCATGGCGATGCATCATCAAATAGCGTGCATAGGCACCGACGGCCAGAGGTAGCAGCTGGTGCGTGTAGTGTTTGGCGGTGATCGCGAACAGTGCCACCAGAAAAGCAAACGACACAGCTAGCTGATAGTCCGGGTCGTTGAGATCCGCACGTCGCAACAGGCAGAGGTCGATGAGGGGCAGCACGATGAGTGCTACATAGGCCGCGAAACCAGGGAGCCCTAGGTCGACCCACGCGGACAGCGCGTTGTGAATGTGCTCGCCAGGCTTATGGCTACCCAGGGCACCGACCCAAGGACTTTCCTGGATGCTTTTCCAGCCGTCATACAGCATGCGGGCACGCTCAAGCTTGGAGAGGTCGTCGCTGTAGTCGAGGAACAGGAAGATCGTGCGGCTCTCGGGATACAGGTCGGCCAGCAAGGGCAGTGCGGCTGCAGCGGCGGCCACGAGAGCGGCGGCGATGACGAGCGTGAACAGTTTGTGTTTCGAGCGCAGAAACTCCAAAACCAGTGTCAGCAGCACGACACCGATCAGCTCCGTACGTGCACCGTTGAGGAAAAGGGTTGGGAACGCGAACAGGTAGATCGCCATGCGTTGCTTGCGCGAAGGGGTAGCGCACAGCACATAGATCAGGCAGACCGAATAGACGAAGCCGTAGGCTTGATAGTTTGCGAAATAGTCTGCGCTCCCCAGAAGATCGAGACTGACGGCGAGGAACGTACCTTCATCGGCATTGGTGACGATGGCCACGCTCATGGCGAGCAAGGTCATGACCAGCACGCCGCGCAGTCGCGGCGCCCGAGGGTCAACCGAGCGAGCCACGATGTAGAGCACCACAAACTGCGGTATGACGCCAATCTGTTCGCCGGCCGCTTCCCCGCGCGCACCGAGTGCCATGTTGAGGAGCAGCACGACCAGGGTATAGACCACAAACGCCACGAAGGCGCCGTCCATGGCGCATCGGGTCCCCGGTCTTGAAACTTGCTGAACGAACAACATGCTCAGCGGCGCAAACCAGACCATCGCCATTGCGGTCGAGTAGCCACCAAACACGGGTGGTATCAGTCCTTTGGCGAGTAGGAAGTGGTAGACGAAGAAGCCAGGCAGCAAGGCCTGAAAGCCGAACAGCGCAAGACGCGGGGTAGGTGTTCTCATCAGCCCGTCGCCCAATTGACCGCGACTCGCGTGAGGACGCTGGCGAATACGGCAGCTCCCGTCCAGAGAACAAGCACACGGCCATTCGCTCGAATTGCGTTCCAGACCTGTGCCGCGGAAACGCCTGCGACGGCCAGTACCACGCCGAGGTACAGGCCGTAAAAGAGGGCCCCTGTCGCTGCATACCCTTCGCTTATGTGGCCTAGCCGTGCCCAGTCCAGCAACCAGACGCCTCCGAGGCGGATCAGCAGGCCCGCCAGTTGCAGAAACAAGGCGGCTCGCTGCCGACCGCAGATGTGCAGCGTGGTGGAGATCGGCACCACGAGGAATTGCAGCAGGAACCAGGGCGTCATGCAGCTGACGAGCCAGCCGGTTCGTGCCCATCCGGCACCGAACAGCCATTCGCAGATCTGGGGCGCAATGATGCCCAGCGCCAGCAGGGGACCTACGCCGGCCTTGATGAGACCATCGACAACCTGGACGACGAACTGCGGAAGTCGTCCTTCGCGGTGCTCGAGGGCAGCGCGTGACAGGAAAACCTGGCTGATCGAATTGCCGATCAGGGACATGGGCGCTTGAGCCACATACATGGCCATTCCCAGATAGCCTGCTTCGGCAGGGCCGGCATAGGCAGCAACGAGTATGACGGGCAAGTACACCGCAGCGCTGTTCGCCAGAGCCTCCGCCGTGGAGTAGATCGGAAAACGACGGTATTCAAAGGCAACGTGCCGCAATGAGCTCCAACGCAACTCGCGCATGGCCGCCCACGCCGTGGGCATCAGTGCCAGGCATGCGATACCTGTATTGGCTACCTGACCCAGCAGCAAACCCACAGGGCCGGCCCCATGCCAGCCGACCATCATCTGCAGACCCGCGCTGCCTGCAGACTGGGCGACACGCGTTCGCGCGAGGCGCCCAAATG
>NZ_JBFULE010000734.1:0-2634 GCF_056400485.1 Roseateles sp. P5_B10 | reverse complement strand
CAGTGCACCCAGCTGCACGGCGGCATCGGCGTCACCGACGAGTACGCCGGCAGCCACTACTTCAAGCGCCTGACCGTCATGGAGATGCAATGGGGCGACACCATGCATCACCTGGGTCAGGTCAGCCAGAGCATGTTGGATACTGCGGGCGTGTTTGCCTGAGCGTGAAGGAGCCAAGGTCTCACCACGCTTTCATTCGAGAGACCTTGCCATGATCGCTGCTCGCTGTATTGCCCTTTCCCTGGTCGCGCTAGCGACTTCCGCCTCGGCCCAGATGATGAAGCCGGGCCTGTGGGAGATGAAACAAACCACCCAGGTCGACCCCGAGCGCAAGGCGCAGATGGAAAAGGCCCAGAAGGCCATGGAGAGCATGCCCCCGGCTCAGAAGCAGATGATGCAGGAGATGATGGCCAAGCGCGGCGTCAGCATGGATTTCGCGGGTGGTGCGGTCACTGTCAAGAGCTGCCTCACCGAGGAGCAGGTCAAGCGCGACCTCACGCCCTCTCATCCGGCCGGCAACTGCACCCACGATGTCCGCCGCAGCGGCAATGTCATCCACAGCCATTTCGTCTGCACCGACCCGGCCACCGAGGGTGAAGGCACGACCACCCTGCAAGGCAACACCGCCTTCACCAGCGACGTCAAGCTGACCCGCCAGCGCGACGGCAAGACCGTGACGACGGCCGTCAGCGGCGAGGGCCATTGGATCAGCGCCGACTGCGGCAACATCCAGCCCATCCAGGCACGGCCCAAAGCCACGCCGTGAAACAGCGGCTCTCACAGATCCTCTTCAGCCAGGGCTTCGGAACGCGGCGCCTGTGCGCAGGGCTGGTATGGAACGGCGAGGTGTCGGTCAACGGCGAAGTCGTCGACGACCCGGAGGCCGAGTTCGAGACTCAAGGCATGCGCTTCACGGTCGGTGGCCTGGAGTGGCCCTGCTACGACAAGGCACTGATCCTGCTGAACAAGCCGGCCGGCTACGAATGCTCGCAAAAGCCCAAGCACCACCCCAGCGTGCTCAGCCTGCTGCCAGCGCCGCTGCGCGAGCGCGGCGTGCAGCCCATCGGTCGGCTCGATGAAGACACGACCGGCCTGCTGCTGCTGACCGACGACGGCACCTTGATCCACAAGCTGACCTCGCCCAAGCACCATGTGCCCAAGGTCTACGAAGCGCGCTGCAAGCATCCGCTGACGGCGACCATGGTCGAGCAGTTGCTGGCCGGCGTCGAGCTGAAGGAGCCAGAGAGCAAGCTTCCGGCCAAGTTCCAGCGACCGCCCGAGATCAGCAAGGCCGAAGGCGCCGAGATCGCCGACGAGACGCTGCTGCGGCTGACCCTTGTCGAAGGGAAATACCACCAGGTCAAGCGCATGGTCGCGGCCGTCGGCAACCGCGTCGAGGCCCTGCACCGACCGCAGTTCGGCGCGCTGACGCTGCCGGCCGACCTGGCGCCCGGCCAATGGCGCTGGGTGGCGAGCCCTGCGGAGGTCTGGGGCCAATGACGCAGCGGGGACAATGAGCCCATGCGAGTTTTCAGAGGCTTCCACCACCCCGGCATCGCACCTGCCTGCGCACTGACCATCGGCAACTTCGACGGCGTGCACCGCGGGCACCAGGCCATGCTGGCGCTGCTGCAGTCAGAGGCCCGCCACCGCGGGCTGCCGACCTGCGTGCTGAGCTTCGAGCCGCATCCGCGCGACTTCTTCGCCGCCAAGGCCCACAAGCCCGAACTCGCGCCCGCCCGCATCGCCAATCTGCGCGACAAGCTCGTGGAGCTGGAGCGCTGCGGTGTCGACCAGGTCGTCATCCTGCGCTTCGACGAGGCCCTGGCCTCACTGCCGGCGCCGGACTTCATCCGCCAGGTGCTTGTCGACGGCC
This sequence comes from Roseateles sp. P5_B10, assembly GCF_056400485.1. Lineage (NCBI taxonomy): Bacteria > Pseudomonadati > Pseudomonadota > Betaproteobacteria > Burkholderiales > Sphaerotilaceae > Roseateles > Roseateles sp. P5_B10. The sequence continues at coordinate 758 of NZ_JBFULE010000734.1, read as the reverse complement.
TGGGCGCTCGCTATGTGCTGGTCGGTGACGACTTCCGCTTTGGTGCCAAGCGCCAGGGCGACTATGCGACGCTGGATGCCGCCGGCCAGGCGCGCGGCTTCGACGTGGCCCGCATGATGAGCTACGAGGTGCACGGCCTGCGCGTCAGCAGCTCGGCCGTGCGCGAGGCGCTGGCCGCGGGCGACATGGCGGCCGCCGCGGCGCTGCTGGGTCGGCCCTATGCCATCTCGGGCCACATCACGCACGGGCGCAAGCTGGGCCGCCAACTGGGCGAGAGCGCCCCCGGCGCGGCCGACGGCTTTCGCACCTTGAACCTGCGCTTCGACCATGACAAGCCGGCCGCCCAGGGCATCTTCGCGGTGCTGGTGCATGGCCTGACGCCCGAGCCGCTGCCGGGCGTCGCCAGCCTGGGCCGGCGGCCCACCGTCGAAGATGCCGGCCGCGTGCTGCTGGAGGTGCATTGCCTGCGGTGGCCCCTCGGCCCCGAGGGGGGCTACGGTAAACTCGCCCGCGTGGAACTGCTGCACAAACTTCGCGACGAAGCCAGGTACGACGGGCTTGAAGCGCTCACGGCTGCCATCGCAGCCGACACGGCGGCGGCGCGCGCCTTCCTGGCCACCCACGCCGCCCAGCGACGCCAGACCACGCGCGACCGAATTTGAAGCGGCTCCCCGCCGCTCTTCGCTCCGCCCTCCCCGCTTCTTGATCGCCAGGCACGCCGCCTGGCCGCATGCCATGACCACCCCGGACTACCGCTC
>NZ_JBFULE010000733.1:0-2637 GCF_056400485.1 Roseateles sp. P5_B10 | reverse complement strand
CCTTCAAACATCGCGGCCCAGTAGTGGCCTTCAGCATCCATCGCTGCACCGTCAGGGCGGCCTCCGTAGGCCTCGCCCGGCGCGCGCGGCTTGAATTCGGCGAAGACGCGCGGGGAAGACAGCGCGCCGGTCGCCACGTCGAAGTCCGCGACGTAGATGCGATGGGCCTTGGTATCGGACCAGTGCATGCGGTGGCCGTCGGGACTCCAGGCCAGACCGTTGGATGTCGTCAAGCCGGGCACCTGAGATTCAAAGACCTTGCCGTCGAAGCGATACAGCGCCGCCTCGGGCTCACGCGCATCCGAGATGCTGCCGATCCACAAACGCCCGGCAGGGTCGACCTTGCCGTCGTTGAAGCGCAGCCTTGCAGGGTCGTAGGGTGGCGGGCTGACGAGTTGCTGCGCACCGGTAGTCGTGTCCAGCGCCCACAGGCCGTCGCGCCGCGCGACGAGCAGGCCGCCGCCGGCGCGAGCCGCGATGCAGCCGGGCTCCGCCGCCTGCGGCCACACGTCTGGCGCGTCGATGCCCGCGCGCCAGCGCAGCACCTGACGGCCCGGAATGTCGACCGCATAGAGCTGCAGTTCGGTGGGATGCCAGAGCGGCGATTCGCCAAGCAGGCAGCGGTGCTCGCCGAGGGGCTGGATGTCGTGTTCGAGTGCCATGCCGGCACTCTAGGCGGTTATCCGAAGTAACTCGGCCGGAAGGCGCCGAGCTCGGCCTTCAGATAGTGGGCGCCGGGGATGGGGTTGAAGTAGAACGGTGGCACCTCAGCAAAGCCCAGGCTCTCGTAGAGCCCACGGGCGGCTTCCATGTCATCCAGCGTGTCGAGCAGCATGGACGAGTAGCCCGCCTCGGTGGCGCGATCCATCAGCGCCTGGGCCAGTATGCGGCCCAGGCCAAAACGGCGGAAGGCCGGGCGCACGAAGAGGCGCTTCATCTCGCAGGCGTTGGGGTAGTCGGCGTCGGGCAGGGGGCGGAAGGCACCGCTGCCGGCGATGGCGCCATCGACGGTGGCCAGCAGCATCAGGCCGCCGGGCGGCGCGTAAACGCCAGGAAGCCCTGCAAGTTCTTCCTCGAAGCCCTGGAAGTCGAGATCGACGTCGAGGCTGTTGGCGTAGTCGCGCAGGATGAGTCGGGTCTCCTGCCAGTCCTCGGGGGACTCGGGCGTGATGAGCTGTATGTCGGGGCCGGCCATAGGCGTCGCAGTTTAGCCAGCCGCCTCAGGCAGCAAATCCCAAGACCACGCGACGGGTCTTGGCGCTCTTCTTTTCTATCCTTGTCACGATCACAGGACCGATCTCAGATGTGCTGCTGACGTGCGTCCCACCGCATGGTTGCAGATCCACGCCTTGCACCTCCAGCACCCGAATGCGGCCAAGTCCGCGCGGCGGCTGCACGCTCATCGAGCGGACCAGGCCGGGATTGGCGTCAAGCTCGTCTTCCGTGATCCAGCGGTGCCCCACCGGATGCGCCTCGGCCACCAGCCGATCCAGACCCGCCTGGATGGCCTCCTTGTCGAAGGGCTCGTCGGTGTGGAAGTCCAGCCGCGCATAGCCTTCGGTGATGGAACAGCCGTCAACCGGATAGGGCAGCAGCGCGCACAGCAGATGTGTCGCCGTATGGAAACGCCGGTGCGCCTGGCGGCGCGCGGCGTCGACCTCGATGCGCACCGCCGTGCCGACGGCGGGCAGCTCGCCGTCAATCAGGTGGACGATGGCCTCGGGGTGTTCCTTGCTCTTGCGCGTGTCGGTCACACGCCAGCGCTGCTCGCCCGCGATCAGCCAACCGGTGTCGCCGGCCTGGCCACCGCCGAGCGGGTAGCAGACCGTGCGATCAAGCAGCACACCGCCCTCGACTTGGGCGATGACGGTCGCGTCGCAGGCCAGCAGCGTCGCGTCCTCGCGGAACAGGTCTTCGGTTTTCATCACGCAACAGCCTCCAGTTCGACTTCGCCGCGCGGTGTCGCGAGACGCGCGCGCAGGCCGTCGCGCGAATCAAAGCCCAGCAACTGCACGCCCTGGTCAACCATCGCGTCGGTCGGATGCGCGTCGCCCCATTCGATCAGCACGGGCAATGCTTCACGGCGCAGGCGGCGGCCGTCCTCACGCAGCGCGATGCGCCAGCGCAGGTTGCCGCGCGAGGCTTCGGTCGCCATGCCGGCATCCACGCCTTCGCTGCGCCAGCAGGCCAGGGCCGCATCCAGATTGGGCACGCGGGCGACCCAGTGGATCAGCCCCGGTCCTTCGGCGAGCCGCTCGCGCAGCGCGGGCAGATCGAGGTCGAACCAGCGTGCGCGGCCGGGTGGTGGCGCGTCGGGATCGATGGCGATGATTTCGAGATAACAGCGCGGGTGATTGGGGCCGCTGATCCGCACGAGGCGGTTGTGCGTGCCCATCAGCGCATGCTTGCCGCCCGGCTCGGGCGTCACGCCGAGCACGCGCTCGCACCAGGCAACTCCTTCGTCGAGCGTCGCCGCGCCGACGACGAGGTGATCCAGCTCCATGCTCACAGTTTCACCTGGCCGTGGATCAGCGGCGTCACRTCGCCGCCAATCCAGGTGCCCTCGCCGTCGCGCTTCACATACACGCGGCCGGCCCGACCGAGAGCGGCGCCTTGGGCGGCCACATAGCTGTCGCC
>NZ_JBFULE010000732.1:0-2645 GCF_056400485.1 Roseateles sp. P5_B10 | reverse complement strand
TTGGCGGAGTGGACGGGGCTCGAACCCGCGACCCCCGGCGTGACAGGCCGGTATTCTAACCAACTGAACTACCACTCCGCGTGGGATGAATTCGATACCGTCTTTCGACAATATCCAAGCTCATCAAACTTGGCGTCCCCTAGGGGATTCGAACCCCTGTAATCACCGTGAAAGGGTGGTGTCCTAGGCCTCTAGACGAAGGGGACGAAACCTTCGCAACTTGAACCGCGCGCCATCCAATAAGCCAAGGCCTTTTGGTGGAGGTAAGCGGGATCGAACCGCTGACCTCTTGCATGCCATGCAAGCGCTCTCCCAGCTGAGCTATACCCCCGTGTTTTCGAGTTGACTGTTGTCAGTCTCTTCGTTAACAGCGCTGTTCAAGCGAGACCAAGAGTATATGACGAAATTCAAATGGAATGCAAGCGTTCGAGGACTTTTTTCTTGTCGAAGTGCTCCAGCACGGCATCCACACYCGGGGTCTGAGAACGCCCGCACACCAGCACGCGCACCGGTACCGCCAACTGCGGCATCTTCAGTCCGGTGGCCGCAAGGGTTTCCTTCAAGGCCTGCTGGATGCCGGCCTTGTTCCAGTCGGTCATGGCCGACAGTCGTTCTGCCAGCACAGCCAGTGCCGGGCGCACGGCATCGGTGATGTAAGCCGCAAGATCCTCGACCGATGGCATGACGGGCGCGAAATACATCGCGAGCCAATCGGCCAGTGCGGCGGCCGTCGCGCAGCGATCCTTGAACAGACCGACCTTGGGCTGGACCTGCTCTACCGTGGCTTGAATACCCTTGGCCTTGAGTTGCGTGACGACAAGATCAGCCAGCCGGCCCTCATCGATCTGCTTCAGGTAATGGCCGTTGACCCAGTCCAGCTTGGCCGGGTCCCACTGCGCGGGGCTCTTGGACAGATGCGAGCCATCGAACCACGCCACCATCTGCTCGGCCGTGAACAACTCATCGTCGCCATGGCTCCAGCCCAGGCGGGCCAGGTAATTCAGCATGGCCTCGGGCAGATAGCCACCGTCGGCATAGGCCGTCACGCTGACAGCGCCGCGGCGCTTGGACAACTTCTGGCCATCGTCACCCAGGATGATGGGCAGGTGTCCAAACTGCGGCAGCGGTGCGCCCAGCGCATTGAAGATGTTGATTTGCCAGGGCGTGTTGTTGATGTGCTCGTCGCCGCGGAAAACATGGCTGATGCGCATGTCCCAGTCATCGACGACGACGGCGAAGTTGTAGGTCGGCACACCGTCGGTGCGCACGATGATGAGGTCGTCGATCTCGCGGTTGTTGATCGTGATCGGCCCCTTGACCAGGTCGTTCCAGGTCACGTCGCCATCGACGGGGTTGGCGAAGCGGATGACGGGCTTCACACCCTCCGGCGGGGCGGGCAGCACCTTGCCCGGCTCGGGGCGCCAGCGGCGGTCGTAGAGCTTCTTCTCGCCGCGGGCRTGCTGGGCCTCCTTCATCGCGTCCAGTTCCTCGGGCGTCGCATAGCAGCGGTAGGCCTTGCCCTCGCTGATCAACTGTTCGACGACGGCCTGATAGCGGTCCAGGCGCTGCATCTGGTAGATCGGACCCTCGTCGTAGTTCAGGCCGAGCCAGTTCATCGCCGCAATGATCTGGTCGACCGAGTCCTGCGTGGAGCGGGCCACATCCGTGTCCTCGATGCGCAGCACGAACTCGCCGCCGTGGTGCCGGGCATAGGCCCAGGAAAAAAGGGCGGTGCGGGCCGTGCCCAGGTGCAGAAAGCCGGTCGGCGACGGTGCGATGCGCGTGCGGACCTTGTCGAAAGTGGAGCTCATCGGATTTTCAAAGTGGAAAGGCCACGCAGCAGATCGTCAGTGATGTCGTCTACATGCTCGAGGCCAACGGCCAGGCGGATCAGCCCCTGCCCGATGCCGGCGGCTTGACGCTGGTCCTCGGTCAGGCGGCCGTGCGAGGTCGTCGCGGGGTGAGTGATGATGGATTTCGTATCGCCGAGATTGGTGGCGATGGACAGCACGCGCGTGCTGTCAATGACGTGGAAAGCTGCTGCACGTGCAGCTTCAGAGGTATCGGCGCGCAGGTCGAAGGACAGCACCGCCCCGCCCTGCCCGCTTTGCTGGCGCATGGCCAGGTCATGCTGAGGATGGGATGCGAGCGATGGGTAGTAGACATGGTCCACCTCCGGCTGCGCCTCCAGCCAGCGCGCARCGGCCAGGGCCTGCTCGCTCTGGGCCTTCATGCGCAGCGACAGCGTCTCCAAGCCCTTGAGCACGACCCAGGCGTTGAAAGGCGCCAGCGTCATGCCGACGGTACGCAGCACCGGGCCGAAGACATCGCGGATCAACTTGCTGGAGCCACACAGCGCGCCGGCCATCACGCGACCCTGGCCATCCATGTACTTGGTGGCCGAATGCATGACGATGTCGGCACCCATCTCGGTGGGGCGCTGCAGCGCTGGCGTCGAGTAGGTGTTGTCGACCGCCAGGATGGCGCCGGCTCCGTGGGCAATGTCCGCCAAGGCGCGGATGTCGCAGACCTCGGTCAGCGGGTTGGTCGGCGTCTCGGCGAAGAGTAGTTTGGTTGTCGCCTTGACGGCTGCACGCCATTCGGCGAGGTCAGTCTGCGAGACAAAGCTGGTCTCGACACCGAAC
>NZ_JBFULE010000731.1:0-2647 GCF_056400485.1 Roseateles sp. P5_B10 | reverse complement strand
GTGCCAGGCAGTGACAGTGCCGGGGCGGGCGGGATGGGGTCGAAGGCGTTTTCATAGTCGCGCCGGGCGTCGAAATTGGCGGCATCGTCCAGAGCCGTGACGACGAAGAAACCGCTGCGGTTGCGCTGCAGCCGGGCGCCGGGCAGGTCGACGCGCAGCGGGCTGTCGATGGTGTGGCCCGACATGGCATCGACGAAGCGCAGCGCGCCCCAGACGCGGCGCACGTCGGTCTCGATGCTGTGGAAAACCACGCTCATGCCGGCACGCCTCCATAGTCGAAGCGCCGCGCCACGACGGGCAGGGCGTCCGGCGCCTCGACGTCGAGCTGCACGATGCGGGCCACATACGGCGCGCTCAGCCGGTAGCTGGGCGTGATGGCGTCCCAGATGCGCATCATGTCCTCCACCGTGATCTCGGCAGGGATCAGCTGCACGACCTCCTCGGCCGACCAGCCGCCGTTGCTGGACAGCGTCGATGCATCAAGGATGGGTTCGCGATGCAGCTCGCGCAGCACCCAGGCAAACGCGGCCAGCTCCAGCGCGGTGTTGGCCGACCAGATGGACAGCAGCAGGTGCACATCCAGCGACAGCGGCCGGTTGGACAGGCCCGGTGTGCGGCGTGCATCGCTCGCACTCAGATTGCGCATCTGCTCGTTGACAGTGACGCGATAGGGCCAGACCGATAGCACCGCGCCCTGCACGTTGAGGTCCGCCAGCAGGCCACCGCTGCCGATGGCCTGGAAGCTCATGTCGCCATGCCGCGCGCGCAGTTCGGGCGTCCAGGCGTTGTCCAGCCTTCGGGCCAGCGACTCGGCCAGGGAGAGGAGGGCGGATTCGTTGGCCATGTCAGAACGTGGAGTCCTGCGCGACGATGCCGTTGCCGACCGGGACCACCGGGCCGTACTCCGCCTCGTAGCGCTGCATCGCTTCTGACAGCAACTGCAGCAGGGCCATGGCATAGGACGGCGTCATCACCACGCGCGTGGGCATCCCATGCGTCAGCGCCTCGCCCTCGTAGGCCTGGGCCATGCGCAACAGCACTTCGCTGCGACTGAAGCCGACCTCGAACTGGTTGGCATAGTGATAGCCGGCCGATGAGGCGGCGACCGGGCAACCCTCGGCGGCCCAGTCACGTCGAACGTCGGTTGGCGACTTCATGCGCTGTATTGCGCAAGTGGCGTGCCATGCTCGGCGGTGGCCGCCGCCCCTTATGAATCAAGGAGTTGCGTGTTCGGCCGTGAACGATGTCACATGAACGATGTGACGTTGCGCTACGAAAACCTCAGCGGATCAAGCACTTGCGGTGTCACAGCGGCGTGTTACGGCGCACGTGCATTGCGGACCGGTTCCGGCGCGATGTGGAACTGCTTCATCTTGCGATACAGGGTCATGCGGGACCAGTGCAGCATCTCGGCGGCCCGGGTGCGGTTCCATTCGCAACGCTCGAGGGCTTCGATCACGCGGCTCGATTCATCGTTGACCAACGACGCCGCGCCGGACAGTGGCAGTTCATCGGGCTCCAGCGGCCGGCCGTCGAACACCAGCCCGGCGGCCTCGACCAGGTTGCGCAGTTCGCGGGCATTGCCCGGCCAGCCGTGCTGCTGCATCAGCAGCATGGCCGAAGCCGTCACGCGCACCGGGCCTGCGCTGCCGCCGTCATCCAGTTGACCCGCGAAGTGCTCGAACAAGGGCGCCACATCTTCGGGGCGCTGCCTCAGTGGCAGCAACTCGATGCGGGCCACGTTGAGCCGGTAGAACAGGTCCGCCCGGAATGAGCCCCTGCGCACGGCCTGTTCCAGCGCGCAATGCGTCGCCGCGACGATGCGCACGTCCACATGGCGGCTGCGCAGCGCGCCGATGGGGAACACCTCGCGCGTCTCGAGCACGCGCAGCAGCTTGGCCTGGGCATGCAGCGGCATGTCGCCGATCTCGTCGAGGAACAGCGTGCCGCCGCTGGCCAGCGAAATCTTGCCGGGATAAGCCGCATGGGCGCCGGTGAAGGCGCCGCGCTCATAGCCGAAGAGTTCGCTGTCGAGCAGCGTGTCCGGCAGCGCCGCGCAATTGATGCTGACCATGGGCCCGCTGCGGCGCTCGCCGAGTTCGTGCAGGGCGCGGGCCACGCAGTCCTTGCCCGTGCCCGTTTCGCCGGTGACCAGCACGCTGCATTGGGACCGCGCCAGCATCGGGAGCCGCATGCGCAATGCGCTGAGCGAGGCGCTGGGGCCGACGATGCTGGCCAAGGCGTCCTTCGGTTGCTGCACCGGCCGGCGGTTTTCCGACACCCGAGCAGGCAACTGCTTTGGCACGCTTGCTGGAGTCATGGTTGCGCCTTCCTATGCTGCCCGCCGCCTGGCGATGCTGCGTTGGCTTGCAGATCCGGGCTTGATGCAGCGACGCAGGTTGTACGGCTTCAACCCAGCAAGGTCATCCTTAACCGCGCGGAAAAGCTGTCCGACAACATCTGCCTGTCCCAGTCGTCAAAAGTTTCGTTTTGGAATCAATGACTTCTGAAGGAGGAGAGGGTGTTTCTTGACGCCGCGTGGCGACAACAAATACCGACTCGGCCGGGGCAGGGCGTTCAACACCGTTTGATTGATCAGGAGCTTCATAGTCCGCGCTGAGGCGCGGATTCGCAATCTCTCATCGTG
>NZ_JBFULE010000730.1:0-2649 GCF_056400485.1 Roseateles sp. P5_B10 | reverse complement strand
GTCTTGAGCGCCTCGGCCCCGACGAGGTGTTGGCGTTGATGCAGCAGGGCAGCAATGTCGTTTTCGTCGACGTGCGTGGCGTGCCGCTGGCCGGCCGCATTCCCGGCGCGCGCCATCTCGACCTCGGCGCCCTGGGCGATGCGGCCCTGGCAGGCTGGCCGTTGGAGGCGGAGTTCATCACTTACTGCGCCTGTCCCAACGATGTGTCCGCCGCGCGCGCCGCGCAGTGGCTGAAGGCCAGGGGGCACCAGGCCCGTGTGCTGCGAGGCGGCATCGACGCCTGGGCGCAGGCCGGCCATGCCCTCGAAACGGCATGAATTCATGTTCGGCCGGCATTGAGTGGTGGGTGTTGGATATAGTATTTACCCTACAATCGGGTTTACCCTAGATCGACGAGAGGGCCACGAGCCCAAACCAACATGAGCCTGATCCAAAACTTGCTGCAATCTCTGCGCACCGCGCTGACCGTTGACACCGTCTCCGACGTCGAAGAGCGCTATCTGTCCAGCGCCATTGACCACGCCGACCTCGAGCGCCGTATTGCAACCCAATCGCGCGCCTCCATGTCGATGGCACCGATGAACATCGGTCGCTGAGCCAAGCCGGCTTCGCAAAAACGGCCCCGTCAGGGGCCGTTGTCGTTTCCGGGCTGCGCTTACTGGATCAGGCCGTTCTTCAGCGCGTAGTAGGTCAGGTCGCTGTTGGTCTCAAGCTTGATCTTCTCCAGCACCCGGGTGCGGTAGGTGCTGACGGTCTTGACGCTGAGGAACATGGCCTTGGCCATGTCGCCCACCGTCTCTCCCTTGGCCAGGCGCAGGAAGACCTGCAGCTCACGCTCCGACAGCGACTCGTGCAGCGGCCGGTCGGAGCCGCCCCCGGCGACGCCGTCGGCCAGCAACTCGGCCACGGCCGGGCTGATGTAGCGCCGGCCGCGCGCGACGGTGCGGATGGCATTGGCGATCTCCTCCGGATCGCACTCCTTGTTCAGATAGCCGCTGGCGCCCTGGCGCAGCAGCGCCGTGGCGTAGTGCGTCTCGGGGAAGCCGCTGAGGATGAGGATGGGCAACTCGGGGAAGCGGGTCTTGATGGCCGACAAGGCATCCACGCCGCTCTGCCCGGGCATGGAGATGTCCATCAACAAGACATCGACCTCGCCGGTGCGCGCCAGCTCGAGCGCGTCGCGGCCGTTGCCGGCCTCGCCTGTCACGCGCAGGTCGACGTTTTCGCCGAGGAACTGACGCAGGCCGGACCGCACGATGGCGTGGTCGTCAACGATGCCAATGCGAATCATGTTGCGCTCCGAATCAGTTGTGATAACGAGTAAAGCGTAGCGAGGGCAAACGGCGTGCGCGATCAGCGCTGTCCTACAAGGGGTATAGGCCGGCCGCTTGTCCTACGGGCCCACACGAATGTGGCCGGTAGCCAGAGCCATCGGTTTTTTGCAAAGTCGGCTCAGGTCACGCAGACCATGGAGCGAGTGATGAAAACCCTGGCCGATACCTTGGCCCGTCTCCTCCCGCCGCTTTGGCTGGTGCTGGCCCTCAGCGCCGCACTTGGCGCCGCCTTGCTGACGGCCTTTGTCGACCYCCTTCAACAGAACGTTCGCCGTGGCGAGGAAATGCGCCACTGGCAACGCGTCGGCGTTGTCCGACACCCGATAGGCGCCGTGGCTGCCGCCGCGCCGCAGGCGCAGCCGCCACAGTTGCCCACATCGTTTTCCCAACACCTTCAGCGATGAAGAAAGGACGCATGATGAACCGCATCCCCACCCCCCGCACGCCGCTGATTGCCGCCCTGGCCCTGGTCGCCGCCCTGGCCGCCTGCAGCAAGCAGAACGACGAACGCACTGCCGGCCAGAAGCTCGACGGCGCGATTGCCGACGCCAAGCAGGCCGGTAACGAGGCCAAGACCGATGCCCGCCAAGCCGTGGACAAGGCTGAGACCAAGCTGAAGGACGCGACTGCGGCCGCTGCTGACGCCGCCACCGACGCGACCATCGTCACCAAGATCAACGCCGCGCTGATGGCCGATGACAGGCTCAAGGCCACCAAGATCGACGTGCGAGCCGAGGACGGCCGCGTCACGCTGGTCGGTACGGCCCCCGACGCCGGCTCGCAGGCTCGCGCGACGACGCTGGCCTCCGCCGTGAACGGTGTTCGCTCAGTGGACAACCAGCTCGTGGTGGCACGCAATGGTTGACAAGCAAAGGCCTCTGCAACTGGATGAGGCCGGCCTGGAGGCGGCGCGCGGTCATCTCGATGATGGCGCGGTCACGCCGGCCTACGGGCCGTGGCGTGAAGACATCGTCGGCCTCCTCAACGGTGCTTTGGCCACCGAGCTGATCTGCGTGCTGCGCTACCGCCGGCACCACTTCATGGCCACGGGGCTGGAGTCGCCCAGCATTGCTGCGGAATTTCTCGTCCATGCCGATGCGGAGCTGGGCCATGCCGACCGGCTGGCCGAGCGCATCGTGCAGCTGGGCGGCGAACCCGACTTCAACCCTGTGGGCCTGCCTGAGCGCAGCCACGCGGACTACGACGGCGTCAACGATCTCAAGGCCATGATCAAGTCCAACCTCATCGCCGAGCGGGTTGCTGTCGAGAGCTACCGGCAGATGATCGGCCTCGTCGGGGACAAGGATTCCACGAC
>NZ_JBFULE010000729.1:0-2651 GCF_056400485.1 Roseateles sp. P5_B10 | reverse complement strand
GGCCCTGACCGCTGCGCGCTGCCGCGCCGGCCAGCCGCTCCAGCAGCGGGCTGGCCGGCAGCGGCTCGGCGCCTGCGAAGGCGCAGCGCAGCAGCGTCAGCACCGGCGCGCGCAGCAGCTGCGCGAAACTGAAGCCCTCGGCCTCGCGGCGTTCGGCCAGGCTGGGCAGGCCCAGGGCCGCCGCGTCGGCATCGGCCAGCAGACCCGCTTGCGGGTTCACCGGCCCCAGTGTGGCGGCGTCCGCGCCAGGCAGCACGACGGCGCCGAAGGGCCGAAGCATGGCCCGCGCCAACGGCGTGATGACAACCTCGACCGCACCCGCTTCTTCGGTCGGCTCGAACTGCGCCGCCTCCAGCGTGTCGTCCACCCAGGCCAGGAACTCGTCGGGCCGCAGCCGCGTCTGCGCCAGAGCCGCCTCGTGGGCGCTGCCGGCCCAGGGGTTGCGCGAAATCCACAGCGTTTCCAGCAGGGCCTCGCCGCCCTCGACCTCGGCCAGCGGCGTCAGCCCGCTCAGCGCCTGGCTCAATGCAGCGAGCCAGCCACCCAGCGTGCGCGCGCCGCCGGCCAGCGGCTCCAGTTGGCGCCGAGCCCGCTGCCAGGCCGCACCGACGGCCGGCGGCAACGTCGCCGCATCGAGCTGGGCGGCCTGGCGCCAGCCGAAGCGGCGGCAGCGCGACTCCAGGCCGGACAGGCCTTCGGCATCCCAACCCGTGGCCAGCGCGGACTTCAGCCAGGCCAGCCAGTCGTCCACTGCGCCACCAGCCAGGGCGGSGCGCAGCAGGGCCATCAATGCGGCGGCGGCGGGCGTGGTCGCGAGCGTCCAACCGGTCTCGTCATGCATCGGCACGCCCTGGCGCGCCAGCAGCGCCCGTACGCGGCGGATGACGACGCGGTCTTGCGCAAGCAAGGCCACCGGCCGCCRGCCCGCGTTGAGGTGCTGGACGACGGCCGTGGCGGTCTGCTGGGCGAGCGTCTCGAAGTCCGGCGCGACGGCTTCCTCCACTCGCGCGGCGGGCGTGAAACCGGCCCAGGCCTGATCGAGGTCCAGGTCGGCGTTCAGGCACAGCGCTGGCACGTCGCCCGCCAGCAGCGCCTGGGCCAGCGGGTCGGGCCCGCCGGCGCGCAGCCAGATCCAGGCGCTGGGGCGCAGCGCGAACAGCGTGTCGGTGGGCGGGCGGCGCTCGTCAGAGGCCACCCAGGCCAGCGCGACCTGAGCCAGTGCGCGCTCCAGCAGGCCGGGGCCGGCGTCCAGGGCTGCAAGCCGTTGCCGGGCGGTGTCCATGAACGCAAGGCGCTCAATCGGCGGCACCTGGGCGGCCGCGCGGGCCAGCGCGTGGGCGGTGTCGACGAGCCGGGCGAGCGCCACACGGTAGTCGCGCGGGCTGCTGCGCTTGAGGGGCTGGACCCAGCTCTGCTCGGCCAGCAGCCGGTCGGCGGTGAAGGCGTCGATGGCGGCGTCGCCGGAGAGCTGGTCAGGCGCGGCCAATGACGTGGGGCCCAGCGCCGAAGCCAGGCTGCGGCTGGTCGTGATGCGAGGCTGCCAGCCGCCGTGGGCGAGCCAGGCGCGGCGCGCCGGCGCGATCTGCTGGGCGAAAGGCAGCAGCAGCACGGCATCGCGCACGGCCGCGCCTCGCCCTTCCAGCCAGTCGGCACTGACGGCCGCGACGCGGCGCCAGAAGGCTTCGTTGTCCTCGCCAGGCGCCAGGCCCAGATTCAAAGCTTGCTGCACYTGTAAAGCAGGCCTCCCGCCCGCATGTTTGCCACCGTTTCGGTCACCCTCGCGACCGTCCGGACAAAAGTGGCTATGTCACAATCATTTTGCCTATTCGGACGGCGCCCACTGCGGCGACCGCCAACCCTTTGAGGCCAAGGAACCCTCCCATGAGCAGCGAATTGATCAAGCATGTTTCCGACGCGTCCTTCGACGCCGACGTCATCCAGTCGGGCAAGCCCGTGCTGGTGGACTATTGGGCCGAGTGGTGCGGCCCCTGCAAGATGATCGCGCCCATCCTGGACGAGGTCGCCACCGGCTACGGTGACAAGCTGCAGATCGCCAAGATGAACGTCGACGAGAACCGCGAAGTGCCGGCCAAATTCGGTATCCGTGGCATTCCGACACTGATGCTTTTCAAGGACGGCCAGCTCGCCGCGACCAAGGTCGGTGCCCTCTCCAAGGCCCAGTTGACGGCCTTCCTCGACGCGAACCTATAATCGCGTCCAACTGCTGCAGTGTTGCCGGCGCTCTCCGCGCGGTCACTGCAGCAGCCAAAGCCAACACGCCCCGGGTTCCTGGATACGAATTCAGCACCCAGCCAGCGTGGACTCGGCTCCCCCTCCCACCACTGAGTCAGTTGTCGAATCTGCGTCGCTCGCCGTTTGAGCGGTAGCCATTCGATCCTTTTCTGGGGCGGCCGTGGAATCGCCGTTGCGCCTTGGCTGGCGCTGCGGCCCCTGACGGGTATTCACCCATGCATCTTTCCGAACTCAAAGCGCTCCACGTTTCCGCCCTCATCGAGATGGGCGAGGCGCTGGAGATCGACAACGTCACGCGCCTGCGCAAGCAGGAGCTGATGTTCGCCATCATGAAGAAGCGCGCCAAGGCTGGCGAGCAGGTCTTCGGCGATGGCGTGCTCGAAGTGCTCCCCGACGGC
>NZ_JBFULE010000728.1:0-2658 GCF_056400485.1 Roseateles sp. P5_B10 | reverse complement strand
GCACGCGTCCCWGCGGTCGGATCTGATCAAGCCAGCGCATGCGCGAAGTCTCGCGGCATGCGCCGGCCGCCGCTGTAGGACGCGACCGGCGTCAGAACGTCATGCGGGCGCCCACGCGGTACTGGCGGCCCAGCACGTCGAACAGCGAGGGGTTCACGCCATAGCCGGTGTTGGTGCCCGGGGCGTTGGGCGGCGCGACGTCGGTGACGTTGTCGATCTTGAAGTAGGCGGTGATGTTTTTGTTGATCTTGTAGTTGCCGGCGAGATCCCAATAGAAAGCGCCCTTCATGTGGTTGTTGTCGATGGTCTGGTGCTGGGCGGTAGAGACTGGGCAGGTGGTCTGGCACTCGATGAACTCGTTGCTGTAGACGCCATTGCTGACCCAGCGCTGGCCCACCGTGAAGCTGGCCTTTTCGCCTTCCCAGGATTGCGAGAACTGGGCCTTCCACGTCGGCGTGTCGCCGAGGTTGACGCCTGCGCGCTCGGCCGGGATGGTGCCCACGATGCCCGATGTGACCAGGAAGCTGTTGGTGTGCGTTGCCAGGCCACGCAGCGTGAGCTTGCCGGGCAGATTGACGCTGGCCAGGTTGAATCGGTAGAGAGCTTCCATGTCGAAGCCCTTGCTGCGCATCCTGGCCAGATTGAAGGCCTGCAGCGTCACGTACTTCACGGGGCTGACAAGATCCATCGCGGCGCAGATCTCTTGGTTGCCGGCAGCGCAGAGGTCCACTTCCTGCTGGGCTCCGAGGGTGGAGATCACGTCCTTCAACTTGATGTCGAAGTAGTCGATCGACGCACTGAAGCCTGGCGCCCACTTGGGCTGCGACAACACCAGGCCGAGGATGCGGTTGTTGGCCAGCTCTGGGCGAAGGTTGACGTTGCCGATGGTGCGCTGCTGCACGTTGTAGGTGTTGCCCTGGAAGTTGACGGCCTGGTTGATGACCACCGGCGCGGCAAACAGCTCGGAGAGATTCGGCGCACGCACATCACGCGAGGCGACGTAGCGAACGCGCAGGCCATCGACCCCGGTCTTCCAGGTCGAGCCGATCTTCCAACTGTTGATGCCGCCGGCGGTGCTGTAGAGCGTGCGACGCACGGCCGCGTTGAGGTTGGCCTCGCCCAGGCTGTCGGACTTGAACATCGGAGCGTTCACTTCGACGAAGCCTTCTTTCACGTTGTAGGCGCCCGACGCAGCGTGGTAGTTGCCGGCGAACCAGTTGTTGCCCACAGTGGTGTTGAGGAGCGGGTCAGCCGGGTAGTCGGCCGTATTGGGCGTTGCGGGGTAGACGCCATTGCCGTAGGGGTCGCCCGTCACCCAGTAACCTTCCTTGCGAGCTTCCGCCCCGAAGGCGACGGCCACCGGTCCTGCCCAGTTCGAGAACGGCTGGCCGTTGACGTTGAAGCTGGCCACCGTCTGACGCTGCACCGACAACTGATGCGGACCGACGGCCGGGAACACATAGGCCAGCGCGGCCGGATCCTGCTGCACATCGCCGATGATGTTCAGCGGCGCGCAGCCCGCGGCCACGGCGGTGGCGTTTCGGCAGACGATCTGGCCGGACGAATTGCGCACGGCGTCGATGGCGGCGTTGAAGCGCGGGTTCAGCATGATGTTGCTGACCTTCAGATCGATGCTGTTTTCGCCGTGCTCGAAGTAGCCGTCATACGACCAAGTCTGGCCTAGCGCGCTAGCCTTGCCGGTCGCACCCAGCACGAACCGCTTCTGTTCGCGGATCGGGTTGACCTCGATGTCCTTGGGCTGGTTGCCGTAGGCCGTGCCGAACTTGAAGCTGGTGATGCCCTTGTCCACGCAGGCCTGCTTGATGGAGGCCGGCACGTAGGGGTTCTCGCACTGGATGGTCAAGTTGTCCAGCTTGGGCGAACCGGGGTTGGGCGTGTTGCGAGCGTTGGTCCTGGCCAGGTTGACCGTGAAGTAGACCTCGTTGTCATCGTCCAGCTCATAGCTACCACGGGTGTAGAAGACCTGACGCTGCAGGTTCATGCCCATGGTGGTGCCGCCGCCGATGGTGCCGGAGAGGTCGCCGCCCACGCAGAAGGGTGTGATGCAGCCTGTCACTGCACCCGTGCCGGTGGGCACGCCGTTGGAGCCGTAGTCGAACTTGTAGGGCACGCCGTCCTTGCCGAAGGCGGTACCCTGCAGCGGGCCCTGGGTGATCAAGCCGTACTTGGAGTACTGGAACTGTTGGGCGTTGCGGATGTCGAACAGCTGCGGCCTGCCGTCCGTGGTCTGGCCGGTAGGGCGCTGTTGCCAGGCCGGGTTGTTGAACCAGGTGCGGCCGTTGGCGCCCTGGCCACCAAAGCGGGGTGAGGGCACGCCCTTTTCACGGACGAGTTCCACGCTCACGGCAACGTGCGCACGGTCGTTGAGGAAGCTCCGGCCCCAGGCGGCTTGCAGTGCGCCGTTCTTGTCGTCGCCGTAGTTGGTCTGGCCAGCTTCGATGTTGGCCTTGAAGCCCTTGAAGCGCTTGTCGGTGATGAAGTTCACCACGCCGCCGACGGCGTCGGAGCCGTAAGAGGCGCCGGCACCGCCGGTCACCACGTCGACTTGTGTGACGAGGAGCTGTGGGAACTGGCTGATGTCAGCCACGCCGGTCACGTTGGCCGGCACCACGCGTTGGCCATCGAGCAGGGTCAGCG
>NZ_JBFULE010000727.1:0-2661 GCF_056400485.1 Roseateles sp. P5_B10 | reverse complement strand
TCGGCAGCCCGGGCGTGGGCAAGAGCAGCCTGGCGCGCGAGGCGCTGGCGCGCTGGCCGGGGCGCGCGCCCTGGGTCGACCTGGCGCCGCTGACGCTGCCCGCGCAACTGCCCGACGGCATCGCCCGTGCCTTCGGCGGCCAGTTGAGCCCGGGCGAGGCGCTGCCCCAACTGCTCAGCCTGATCCCGGCCGACGACGACCTGCTGCTGGTGCTGGACARCGCCGAGCACCTCGCCACGGCCTGCGCTGAGTGGGCCGCGCACCTGGCCACGCTGCCCCGGCTGCGCCTGCTCGTCACCAGCCAGCTGCCGCTGGGCGTGGCCGGCGAACGCCTGCTGCGCCTGGAGCCGCTGCCCGTGGCCGAGGGCGTCGACGGCCCCGACGCCCGCGAGGGTGCGTTGGCGCTGCTGGTGGCCCGCATCCGCGCGGTGGACGCGCGCTTCGACGTGTCGGCCAGGTCGCTCCCGCTGCTCGCCGCGCTGTGCCGTCAGCTCGACGGCCTGCCGCTGGCGCTGGAGCTGGCCGCCGCGCGCGTGCCGCTGATGGGCCTGCAGGCCGTGCACGATGCACTGGCCGAGCGCTTCGCGCTGCTGTCCCGCGGCCGGCGCGATTCGTCGGCCCGCCACCGCAACCTGCTCGACGCGCTGGACTGGAGCCACGGCCTGCTGGAGCCGGCCGAACAGCGCCTCTATCGCGCGCTGGGCGTGTTCGCCGGCGGCTTCACGCTGGACCTGGCCGTCACGCTCAGCAGCGACGAGCACACCAGCCGCTGGGATGTCGTCGACGGCCTGGCCACGCTGGTGGAGCGCTCCCTCGTCGGCGTCGCCAGCGAAGACCCGCCGCGCTACCGCCTGCTGGAGACGATGCGAGCCCATGCGCTGGCCCGGCTCGGCGACGCCGACGGCCATTCCGCACGCCGCCGGCATGCCGTGGCCGTGCTGGCGCTGATTGCACCCAGCGACGATGTGGCGCTGTGGCTGGCCGACATGCAGAACGTCCGCGAGGCCTTCCTGTGGGCGCGCGAGCACGACCTCGCTACCGCCGCCCAGATCGGCGCCCGCGCCGCGCGGGTGATGGTGTTCACCGTCTGGCGCCACGAGGTGACGGAGTGGATGCTGTCTCTGCAGCCGGCGATGGAGGCCCGCGGCGAGGCGGTGCCACCGCAGGTGCAGGCGCTGTGGTGGTCCATGCTCGGCTACCTGCTGCTCATCCGCACCGACCCGCGCGCCGTGCCGGTCTCGCGCAAGGCCGTCGACCTCTGGCGGCCGCTCGGCAACCCCGCCGAACTGCTCATCGCCGCAGCCCACTGGGTGCGCGCCTTTACCGAGGACGCGCCCGAGCTGGACGAGGCCTGCACGCTGCTGCGCGAACTGGCCGCGGGCGACGACTCGGCCCCGACGCGGCTGCGCCTGAACGGTGCGCTGGCCGTGGTGGCCCGCCTGCGCCGCGACACTGCCGAACTGCTCGCCTGCATGGAGCGCGAGCAGCTCGCCGCCCGCGAGCTCGGCCAGTCACAGCGCGTGCAGGTGGCCGAGAACAACATCTGCCTGACGCTGGTGCGCCTGGGCCGCTTCGAGGAAGGCGCCACACGCACCCGCGCACTGTTGGAGGTGCTGGACGCCGACGGCAGCGGCAGCAACGGCAGCCTGCCCTGGGTGCTGAACGCCCTCGTCGAAGCGCTCGTCGGCCTGGGCCGTCTGGACGAGGCGCAGGCCCTGCTGCCGCGGTCCCTGGCCGCGCAGCGGCGCTTCGGCACGACGGTGGCCTGGCTCGGCATCCTGCCGCTGCTGGTCGCCCAGGGCCGCATCGAAGCCGCCTGCCGCCTCGCCGGCCATGTGCGCAGCCGCTGGACGGCCAACGACACGGCGCTGGACTCGCTGGAACTGCTGGCGTTGGATGGCGCGCTGGACGCCGGCCGGGCCTTGCTGGGCAGGGACATCACCGCGGCGCTCGAGGCCGAGGGCAGGGCGCTGGGGGATGAGGCGGTGGAGGGGTTGGTGTTGCGGCGGTAGGGGCGGGAGCGTTGGTTAGAGGGGGCCGAATTCAGCGGAAGCAGCTCTAGACTTCGAATTCTTTTTCGTGTTGCCGATTGATGCGCCCCATCCCCCTCAGCCATGATTTGTCGGTCGCGATGCTGCGCGACCTTGAGTTCTTGGTGACGTCGCTGGATCGAATTGGGTCGAGTGCGGTCTCGGGAGCAGAACTGAACGAGCTGCTGGGACGGTTCATCGTTGAAGCAGATGTCTACCGCCGACTGGCCGCAATTCGTAAGTCTCTTTGGGAGACCGTCGACTGCGAACTTACCCCCGCGGAGGTTTGCGAACTTCAGGCTAGCGTCGAGATCGATCCGTGGCGCGGCTGACACGCCTCGCTTGCATCGCAAAGCCCGCTCTCAGCCAACCTGTAGACGACAACGCGCATTGGACTGCGGCATTGCAGCGTTTCCGATCCTTTGGCCACCGACGTTGAGGTCACGTTGCCGGCCGCACTCCAGTCACGGATTGGCTTGTCCCTGTGAAGCCTTCTCGGATTTCTGATCCAGGTGTAGGTCGAGAATTTCTCGCAACGGAGTCTCAGGCTTCAGCCCTCCTCCTTCTGTCCTCGTCATCTGCAACGTCTTTGGGGATGAGCCACCAGTTCCCCTTCTTCCTGGGAACCAGC
>NZ_JBFULE010000726.1:0-2662 GCF_056400485.1 Roseateles sp. P5_B10 | reverse complement strand
GAGAAGCTGTCCTGCTCGTGGGATTTGGCGTCGCCAAGGACCCCCTCCTGCAGCCGTGCGACGGCGTCCAGCAGGGTGAGCGCCGGGAGTTCACCACCCGACAGCACGAAGTCGCCCAGGCTGAGTTCCAGCGTTACATGACGGTCCAGCACGCGCTGGTCAATGCCTTCGTAGCGACCGCAAAGCAGGATGGCACCCGGGCCCGCAGCGAGATCCTGCACGCGGGCCTGATCGATTCGCGCGCCGGTCGGGGTGAAGTGGATGACGACGGGCGCCGCCTCGCCACGATCCGCCTTGACGGCGGTGAGCGCCTTTTCAAGCGGCTCGGCCAGCATGACCATGCCTGGGCCGCCGCCATAGGTGCGGTCGTCGACGCGGCGGTAGTTGTCCTCGGCGAAATCGCGCAGCAGCCACAGGCGCACGTCGACCTGACGGCTCTCGAAGGCGCGCCGCGTGACGCCATGCGTCAGATGCGGCGCGAACAGCTCCGGGAAGATCGTCAGGACATCGAAGCGCATGGCTTCGGTCAGAAGTCCAGGCCCCAGTCGACGCGGATACGCCGGTCTTCCAGGCTGACGTCGTCGATGAAACGCCCGACGAAGGGGATCAAGCGCTCCTGGTCCGGCTTGGCGGGCTCTTCCACTCCTGGCGGCAGGATGCGCAGCACGGCATGCGGGCCGGTGTCGATCAGGCCGATCACTCGGCCCAAAGCCTCAGACTCGCGATTGATGACGTCCAGGCCGATCAGGTCAACCCAGTAGTACTCGCCGTCGGGTGTGCGCGGGAAGTCACTGCGGGGAATGTAGATCTCGTGGCCACGCAGCGCTTCGGCGGCATTGCGGTCGTCCACCCCTTCGGCGACGGCGACGATGCCCTCGCCCTGCTCGCGCACCGATTTCACGGCCAACACCAGTTGGCTGGGCTTGGGGCCGGTCGACTTCAGATACCAGCGCTTGGCGCTGAACAACGCGTCCGCGTCGGCCGAGTAGGCCTGCACCTTCAGGCCACCTTTGATGCCCCAGGCATCAAGGATGCGGCCCACCGGCAGCAGATCTTCGGGCCAGGAAGCAAAAGACGGCGCCGAGGCGCCGTCTTGCTGAGGCTTGTTGCCTGCCACGCCTGCTTAGGCGGCGACAGCAGCCGTCTTGGCATCGCCAACCAGGCGGGCCACCGTGGGCGACAGCTGGGCGCCGACACCGATCCAGTAGCTCACGCGGTCCTGCTCGACGCGCAGCTTCTCGGCGGAGCCGGAAGCGACGGGGTTGTAGAAGCCAACACGCTCGATGAAACGGCCGTCACGACGCTGGCGGCTGTTGGCGACGACGATGTTGTAGAAGGGGCGCTTCTTGGAGCCGCCGCGAGCCAGACGAATCACAACCATGATGTTTCCTAAAAATTGGGTGACCACCGCACGAGGAGACACTCAAGTAGCGACAAGTCGAATGGCAGGAACCCCTGCCGGGGTAGGCTCTGTAGATACGCCGCAGCCATCTGCGACCAGAGCCGAAAACCCAGCATTATAAACTCGATCAAGCTCCTCTTGCGCAGTCCCGAAAACCGACAAATGTCACAGCCCGCTCCCATCACCCTGCCCCTGACGATCCGCCCCAGCACTGACGCCGACTTGGCCGCCATCCAGGCCATTTACGCCCACGCCGTGCTGGAAGGCACCGGCACCTTCGAAACCGAGGTGCCCGGAGTCGACGAGATGGGCCGCCGCCGCGCCGAGGTGCTGAGTCGCAATCTACCCTGGCTGGTGGCCGAGCGCGGCGGCGAAGTGCTGGGCTATGCCTATGCCAACTACTTCCGCCCCCGCCTGGCGTATCGTTTCTGTGTCGAAGACTCGATCTACCTGTCACCCGCCGCACAAGGCCAGGGCGTGGGCCGGCTGCTGCTGGCCGAACTGATGGCCCGCTGCGAAGCGGCCGGCGCGCGCCAGATGCTGGCCGTCATCGGCGACGCGGCCAATGCCGGCTCCGTCGGCGTGCACACGGCGCTGGGCTTCGAGCACACCGGCGTGCTGAAAAGCGCAGGCTGGAAGTTCGGCCGCTGGCTGGACGTCGTGTTGATGCAGCGCACCTTGGGCCTGGGTGACAGCGCCGCCGCCGAATGAGCGGCGTCACCAAACACAAAGCCGTTGCGACCTGGCTGGCCTTGCTGGTCGGTGTCTTCGGCCTGCACCGCTTCTATCTGCATGGGCTCAAGGACCGCTGGGCTTGGCTGTTCCCCGTGCCGACGCTGCTCGGTCTGCTCGGCGTACAGCGCATGGACACCCTCGGCCAGGACGATCGCCTGGCGTGGCTGCTGATTCCGCTGCTGGGCGCCAGCCTCGTCGCCGCCCTGCTCGGCGGCATCGTCTACGGGCTGATGCCGGACGAGCGCTGGAACGCCCGCTTCAATGCCGGCCGGCCGGCCAGCACGGGCGGCTGGGCCGCCGTCATCGGCGTCGTGCTCTGCCTGCTGTTCGGCGGCACGGCGCTGATGGCGACCATCGCCTTCAGCGCCCAGCGCTATTTCGAATCGCAGGCCGGTCAGTAGAGAATAAAACTGACCCAGTAGCAGATGCCGGCCATCAGCGCCGCGGCCGGGATCGTGAAGATCCAGGCCCAGACGATGCTGCCGGCCACGCCCCAGCGCACGGCCGACGGACGCTGCACCGAGC
>NZ_JBFULE010000725.1:0-2662 GCF_056400485.1 Roseateles sp. P5_B10 | reverse complement strand
GCACCCAGCGTTGCAAGGATGATCAAAACGGAAAGGCTTCGTTTCGGCGGCATATGAGGCGCGGGTCTATCGACCACGGATTGGAGGAGGTGAGCTTCGTGGCGCTCGACTATTTCTTGGTCAGCTGGATCTCGAACAGCTTCGGCCAGAGCTTGCCGGTGACAAACAGCCGCTTGGTCTTGGCGTCGTAGGCAATGCCGTTGAGTACGGCGTCCGGGCTGCTGCGCAGGTTGTCGGGCAGCAGGCCGTTCAGGTCAATCCAGCCGGTCACGCGGCCTGTCTTGGGGTCGATGCGGGCGATGCGGTCGGTCTGCCAGATGTTGGCCAGCACCTCGCCGTCCACCCATTCCAGCTCGTTGATCTGGTCGACGGGCTTGCCGTCGGCCGTCACGCGCACGCGGCGCAGTTCCTTGAAGGTCAGCGGGTCGAGGAAGCGCAGATCGGGGCTGCCGTCGCTCATGACCAGCTCCTTGTCGCTGTGCGTCAGGCCCCAGCCCTCACCGGGGTAGTTGAACTTGCGCCAGAGCTTGAAGGTCTTGAGGTCGAGCACATAGGCGGTCTGCTCCGTCCACGTGATGCCGATGAGGCGGTCACCCCATTGCGAAATGCCTTCGCCGAAGACCTCGGCCGGCAGGTCCACCTGCTGGACCACCTTGCCGGTCTCGATCTCGACCTTGCGGATGCTGGAGCGCCCACGCAGGCCGGTGCCTTCGAACAGGAAGCCGTCGTGGAAGAACAGGCCCTGGGTGAAGGCCTGGGCGTCGTGCGGATAGCTCTTGACGACCTTGAAGCCCTGGACAGGCGTGGCGGCGATAACGGGCGCGGTCAGTGCCGCGGCGATCAGTGCGAAGGCCGCGCGCCGCTGCAAAAGGGAAGAGAAGATGAAGCGCATGTCCGTCAGCCTAGCCGAAGCAGCGGGTGCACAGCTGTCTGCAACAGTTCGACGAGCTCAGCGTCCATGAAGCGGTAGTCGTCCGGGATGTCCAGCACATGCAGTTCCTTGCCCGCCAGCGATGCGGCGTGGTCCTGCATGAGGCGCGACCGGTGCTTGCTTTCCATGACGAGGATGACATCGGCCCACTCGACGTCGGCGGCGCTGACCTGCTTGCGCGCGCTGGCGCTGGTGCCGGCCGAGCGCACGTGCAGGGCCGGGTGGCGGCGGAAGACCTGCTCGGCCGTCGGGCTGCGCCACTGGTTGCGGCTGCAGATGAACAGGACCTTGAGCTTGCCGTTCACGCGCCGCCAAGGGACTTGAACAGCGCCGCCTGCCTGACCCATTGCTGCAGCCGCAGCCGGATGCGTCCCTGCTCGGCGTCGAGCACGGCGCTGCGCGTCTGCAGCCAGTCGGCGCGGGCCACGGCGCCCACCTCGTAGCGCAGCGCGGCCAGGCGCTCGTTCTCGGTCGCCTCGCGCAGCCGGCCTTCGTTGGCGGCAAGCTGCTGGGCCACGCGCTCGGCCTCGATGCGCTGGGTCTCGATGTCGGCCAGCGCGCGTTGCAGCGTGTCGCGCAGGGCGAGCGCGGCGGCATCGAGCTCTGTGCGGGCGCCGTCGCGCTGCAGGGCCAGGCGCTGCCAGYCGATCATCGGCACGATGAGGTTGGTGCCGAGAGACGCCAGCGGCTGCGACAACCAGTCTCGTGCATGGCTGCCGCCGGTGCTCAAGCCTGCGGAGAAGGACAGGCGCGGGTAGCGGTCGGCCTCGCTGACGCGCAGCCGTGCCAGCGACGCATCCACACCGAAGCGGGCCTTCTGCACATCCGGGCGGCGCGCGAGCACCTCGGCGGGCTCGGCCAGGCGCCAGCGTGGCGGCTCTCCCGCCGGCAGCGCAGCCTCGGGCGAGGGGCCGGGCAGGGGCTCGTCGAGCAGCAACGCGAGGATCTGGCGCTGCAGTTGCGCGTCGGCGGCGAGGTCGGCCAGGCGCGACTCGGCGGCCTGCAGGTTGACGGCAATCTTGTCGACCTCGATCGGCAGCAGCTTGCCTTCACGAACGCGGGATCGCGTCAGCTCCAGCGTCTCGCGGGTCAGCGCGAGCTGGGTCTCGGCCAGCGGCTTTTGTGCGCGGATGGCGGCCAGCGTCCAGTAGGCCTCGGCCACCTGGCTGCGGATGGACAGGCGGGCGGCGTCGATGTCGGTGCGGGTGGCCTCGGCATTGGCGCGCTGGGCGGCCGTGCTCTGGGCCAGGCGGTCCCACAGGTCGAGTTCGTAGCCGACGCCGATGGACGCGCCGTAGCTGCGGCTCCAGCCGGTCGAGGTCGTTACGGGAATCGTCACGCCGCCGACCTCGACGTTGCGCGTGCTGCTCTGCGTCTCGATCGGGCGGCTGGCATTGGCCGACAGGCTGGCGCTCGGAGACCAGCGCAGCGCGCTCTGCTCGGCCAGCAGTTGCGCTTGCTTCCAGCTCAGCGCGGCGCGGGCGATGTCGCGGTTGGCCTCCAGTGCGCGGGCCTGCAGCGCGGCGAGCTGGGGGTCCAGCAGGCCGGCCCAGTCGGGCGYCGCATCGCCGCTGCCCAGGCTCCAGGCCGTGGGCACCGGTACGTCAGGTGCCTTGGCCGCGGGGCCGAGCGCGCAGCCGGCAAGCAGCAGGGCGGCGGCCAGGACGATCAGGGTCTGTCTCGTTTTCATATCAGTTGTCCATTCGCCTCGCGTCGCATACGTCGTGAATC
>NZ_JBFULE010000724.1:0-2662 GCF_056400485.1 Roseateles sp. P5_B10 | reverse complement strand
TCGGCGCGCCCCGCCGAAAACGCCGCCAGCCAGCCACCGCTGGCGCCGCCGCCTCGCCGTGTTGCCAGGGCGCGTGGCGCGCGCGGGCCGCAGTTCGCGATGCAGGGGCTGATGCAGACCGATTTCGTGCAGCGGGGCTATGTGCCGAGGCGTCAGAATCCGGCGTCCTCGCCGACTCCCTAGCCCTGCATGCCCACGGCCGCCGCCGACAAATCGCCCCCCCGTTCCGATCGCCTCGACGCCCTGCGCGGCCTGGCCATCGTCTGGATGGCCGCGTTCCACTTCGGTTTCGACCTGAACCACTTCGGCTGGATCCGCCAGGACTTCTACCGCGACCCGGTCTGGACCTGGCAGCGCATCTGCATCGTCAGCCTCTTCCTGTTCTGCGCCGGCGGCGGCCAGGCCCTTGCGGTGCTGGCGAGGCAGGGCGCTGGCCGCTTCTGGAAGCGTTGGAGCCAGGTAGCTGGCTGCGCGGCGTTGGTCTCGCTGGGCTCGTGGTTCATGTTCCCCAACAGCTGGATCAGCTTTGGCGTGCTGCATGGCATCGCGGTGATGTTGCTGCTGCTGCGGATGGGCCTGAGCCGGTTGCCGAACGCGGTGCTGCTGGTGCTGGCCGCGCTGGCCGTTGCGGCGCCACGGCTGGTGCAACTGCCCTTTTTCGACACGCGCTGGACCAACTGGGTCGGCCTCGTCACCCACAAGCCCATCACCGAGGACTATGTGCCGGTGCTGCCGTGGCTGGGCGTCATGCTGCTCGGCTTTGCCGTCACGCGTGCCTGGCCCGGCCTCTGGACCGGCAGCGCGCCGCGGCCGCTGGCTGTGCTGGGGCGTTGGTCGTTGAGTTTTTATATGGTCCATCAGCCGGTGTTGATCGGCGTGCTGATGGTTGTTCAAGTGCTGAAAGGATCGTGATGCGGGCACTGCTTCTGGCCGCCGCTGGCCTGATGATGAGCTGGACCGTCCAGGCGGCGCCCTTCGTGTGGCCGAACGGCGCGCAGGCGGCCGTCAGCCTGGGCTATGACGACGCGCTGGACAGCCAGCTCGATCATGTCGTGCCGGCGCTGAACAAGCGCGGCCTGAGGGCGAGTTTCTACATTCCCATCAATGGCCCGACGCTGCCCGGCCGCCAGAACGAATGGAAGGCCGCCGCTGCGGCCGGCCATGAGCTGGGCAATCACAGCCTCTTTCACGGCTGCTCGGCCAAAGGCCCCGGCCGCGAGTGGGTGCAGCCGCAGCGCGACCTGGAGCGCCAGATGCCGGCCCAGGTGCAGGAGCAGGTCATCGCCGCCAACACCTGGCTGCAAGCGCTGGACGGCAAGGCCCGCCGCACGTTCACGCCCCCGTGCCTGGACATGCAGGCCGGCGGCCGGGATTTCGTCGCGGCACTGAAGCCGCATTTCGTCGCCTACCGGGCTGCCGGCCCGGCCATGGTTACCGATGCTGCCGCGCTCGACCCCTATGCCATGCCGGTCTATTTCGTCGAGGGCATGAGCGGCGAGCAACTGATCGCCCTGGTCGAGAAGGCCGCCGCCCAGCATGCGCTGGTGTCGCTGCTCTTTCACGGTGTTGGTGCCGAACACCTGAGCGTGACCCGCGAGGCCCACGACCAGTTGCTGGACCATCTGGCCAGGAACAAGGCGCGCTTCTGGACCGACAGCTTTGTGAACGTCATGGAGAACGCGAGGAAGCAGGCCGGCCGCTGAACCGACAATGCGGCCATGAGCTCCCCCAAGTCCGTCCTGTTCGGCTTCCACGCCGTCACCGTCCGCCTCAAGACCCATCCGGCCTCGGTCGCCGAGGTCCATTTCGACCCGTCCCGGCGCGACCAGCGCATGCGCGCCTTCGTCGAGCGTGCCAAGGAGGCCGGCGCCAAGCTGGTGGAGAGCAACGACGAGCGTCTGAGCCAGATCGCCGGCAGCCCGCGCCACCAGGGCGTCGTGGCCCGGGTGCAGGCGCTGGCCCAGCTGCATTCGCTGGACGACGTGCTGGACGCCGTTGAAGGCCCGCCGCTGGTGCTGGTGCTGGACGGCGTGACCGACCCGCACAACCTCGGTGCCTGCCTGCGCGTGGCCGATGGCGCTGGCGCCCATGCCGTCGTCGCCCCCAAGGACCGCGCCGTAGGCCTGAACGCCACGGTGGCCAAGGTGGCCAGCGGCGCGGCCGAGACCGTGCCCTATCTGATGGTCACCAACCTGGCACGGACCTTGAATGAGCTGAAGGAACGCGACATCTGGGTGGTCGGCACGTCTGACCAGGCCGAGCGCTCCATCTATGACCTGGACCTGAAGCGCCCGGTGGCCTTCGTGCTGGGCGCGGAAGGTGAGGGCATGCGCCAGCTGACGGCCAAGACCTGCGACGAACTGGTGCGCATCCCGATGGCCGGCGCCGTCGAAAGCCTGAACGTGTCGGTAGCGTCCGGGGTTTGCCTCTACGAGGCCCTTCGTCAACGTCGATAATTCTGACTATTCAGAAAAAATAGGAAGCCCGCCATGGCCGTCATCGAAGTCAAGCACCCCCTCGTCAAGCACAAGATCGGCCTGATGCGCGAGGTCGACATCTCGACGAAGAAGTTCCGCGAGCTGACCGGCGAGGTGGCGCGGCTGCTCTGCTACGAGGCGACGGCCGACTTCCCGCTGGAGAAGACGACGATCAACTGCTGGAG
>NZ_JBFULE010000723.1:0-2665 GCF_056400485.1 Roseateles sp. P5_B10 | reverse complement strand
CCTCGGGCACCACGCGCGGGTCGGTCGTGTAGACGCCGTCCACGTCGGTGTAGATCAGACATTCGGCAGCCTTCATCGCCGCAGCAATCGCCACGGCCGACGTGTCGGAACCCCCGCGGCCCAGCGTCGTGATGTGGCCTTCCGGGTCGATGCCCTGGAAGCCGGTGATGACAACCACCTTCCCAGCGGCCAGGTCAGCACGCACGCGGACATCGTCGATGCTCTCGATGCGGGCCTTGGTGAAGGACGAGTCGGTGGCCACCGGCACCTGCCAGCCGGCATAGCTGACCGCTTCCAGCCCTTCGGCCTGCAGCGCAATGGCCAGCAGGCCGACGGAGACCTGCTCGCCGGTGGCGGCGATGGCGTCCATCTCGCGCATCACGGCCGGCGTCATGCTGGCCGGTGACAGTTCCTTGGCCAGACCGAGCAGACGGTTGGTTTCACCGCTCATCGCCGAGGGCACGACCACCAGCTGGTGGCCGGCGCGCACCCATTTGGCGACGCGTTTGGCCACGTTGCGGATGCGATCGGTGGACCCCATCGAGGTGCCGCCGTACTTGTGGACGATCAGAGCCATGTGTTTGAGCGAAGGCTGGAAGAGTGAGCTGCCGGGACGGATGCTCGCAAACCCCCGATTTTAAGCGGCAGTCCCGCCGTCGCCTTCGCTCTGCGGCAAGGCTGCGTCCTCCAGCCAGCGCAAGGACAGCTTCGGCTCATCTTGATCGGCGAAGGCACGGGCGTCCATGCCAAGCCCGGCGACGGCAATGAGGCGCTGCTGCGTGTCAAAAAGCAGTGGCCCGCCGCGCCGCCACGGCGGCAGGCCGGCTTCCTGGCAGGCCTTCTTGAGAGCACGCTGCACGGAGGCCGGAGCCCGTTGGAATTGCTCACCGCCGGTGCGAGCGCGCTGAGTCAGTTGGGCGAGTCGCGCCACCGCGATGCCGGGCGAGGCCGGCTCGACGAGCCATGCGCCCTGCCAGGCCGGCTGAGGATGCAGGCCGGGGCGACTCAGGTTCAGCATCGACGCAGGCGGCGGGGCGGCCGATTCGGCGGCCCAGTAAAGGCCGTCGCGATAGGCGTGCACGGCACCACCGGGCGCGGGCCAGGACAGCGTGGCGCCCGAATGCCATTCAGACCGCAGGCGCTCGACCAGGCTGGCCGGCACGCTCGCGTACCGCGACAGCCAGGCGCGTAGCGCGTTGCTTGCGCGGGCGGGCGACAGGCGGAACACGGCGGCCAGATCCAGCCGCTCGGCGGTCGCGAGCTCCGCAAGGTCGGATGCCGCGACTTCCGCAGCCAGTTCCTCAGCCTGCTGCGCCCAGCGCGCCGACTGGGCCAGGCCCGCCTCGGCCGCCGCAAAGGCCGGCCACAGCGTCTGGCGCAGTCGGTTGCGGGCATGGCGCGCATCGGCATTGCTCGGATCTTCTATCCAGCTGAGCCCATGCTGCTCGGCGTAAGCGCGGATGAGGTCGCGCGGCTGATCAAGCCAGGGCCGTGCCCAGCAGACGCCGTCGCGCCATTGCGCCCTGGGCATGCCAGCAAGGCCCGCCRTGCCGGCGCCGCGCAAAGCCTGCAGCACGAAGGTCTCGGCCTGGTCCTGTCGGTGATGGGCCAGCAGCAGCAGGTCGGCCCCCGCCGCAACAGCCATGTMGTGCAGGGCGCGATGCCGGCCCGCATGAGCCCAGGCCTCCACGCTGTCGCCGCGCGCCGGCGATCCGCTCAGCCGCGTGCAGACATAGGCCGCTCCGAACTCATGCGCCACGCGCTCGCAATGCGCGACCCAGTCGTCGGCCTGCGGCTGCAGGCCGTGGTGGACATGAAGGGCAACGACCCWGCTGCCTTGCGCCGCGCGAGCGGTCGCATGCAACAGGGCCGTGGAATCCAGGCCGCCGCTGAAGGCGACGGCGACCGCATCACCTGTTCTTGGTGTCGCCGAATCGGCCATAGGCCTGCAGGCGCTCGTAGCGGCGGTCCACCAGTTCACGAGTCTTGAGGTCGCTGACCTGGCGCAGTGCGTCGCTCAGCGCGCGCTTCAGGTTGGACGCCATCTGCTTGGCGTCGCGGTGCGCGCCACCCACCGGCTCGCTGACGATCTTGTCGATCAGGCCGAGCGCTTTCAGGCGGTGAGCCGTGATGCCCAGGGCCTCGGCCGCCTCGGAGGCGCGTTCGCTGCTCTTCCACAGGATGGACGCGCAGCCCTCCGGCGAGATGACGGAATAGGCCGCGAACTGCAGCATCAGCACCTGGTCGGCCACGCCGATGGCCAGCGCACCACCCGAGCCGCCCTCGCCGATGACGGTGGCGATGATGGGCACTTCGAGCTGCGCCATCTCGAGGATGTTGCGGCCGATGGCCTCGCTCTGGCTGCGCTCCTCGGCACCGATGCCAGGATAGGCGCCCATGGTGTCGATGAAGGTGAAGACCGGCAGGCCGAACTTCTCGGCCAGCTTCAGCAGGCGCASCGCCTTGCGGTAGCCCTCGGGGCGSGSCATGCCGAAGTTGCGCAGCGTGCGCTCCTTGGCGTCGCTGCCGCGCTGGTGGCCGATGACCATGCAGGCCTGGCCGTTGAAGCGCGCGATGCCGCCCACGATGGCCGCGTCGTCGGCGAAGTGACGGTCACCGTGCAGTTCCTGGAACTCGGTGAAAACTTCCGAGCAGTAGTCCAGCG
>NZ_JBFULE010000722.1:0-2667 GCF_056400485.1 Roseateles sp. P5_B10 | reverse complement strand
GGGCCCTAACCGCTAAATCGAACGCGGATTCGCCGGAACAATCGCGCCTCGCAAGATCGGCAAAACAAAACCGCCGACGTACGAAAAACAAGCGGGGCACGCTTTGGGGAGGGTGGCGCTGTGACGCCAGATGTTTCGCTGCAGCTATTTGCGCAGCTGATGTGGAAGGCCGTGATGGTCTCCGCGCCGCTGCTGTTGACCGTCTTGATCGTGGGTTTGGGCGTGAGCATCTTCCAGGTGGTCACGCAGATCCAGGAGATGTCGCTCACCTTCATCCCCAAGCTGCTGGCCAGCGTGGCGGTGCTGGTGCTGGCGGGACCGTGGATGCTGGGCCAGTTGGTGGCCTACAGCAGCGCCCTGATCCGCGCGATTCCCCGACTGGTGTAACGGCAATGCCCTGGATCGACCCCGCTTGGGCGGTGGCCGTGCTCCTGTTGTGGGCGCGGCTCGGCGCCCTGTTGACCCTGAGCCCGCTGGCTCAGGCCGTCAAAGCGCCGCCCATCTTCTGGGTGCTGTTCACGCTCGCGCTGTCTGGCAGCTTATGTGCCGCACTCGGCTTGCGCACTGCGGTGCCGGCGGGGTTGGGCGGGCTATTCCTGTTGTTGCTGAGTGAAGCCGCCTTGGGCGCGCTCCTTGGCCTGTCCTTGCATGCCGCCTTTGCCGCACTCGCCATGGCGGGGCGCCTGCTGGACCTGCAGATGGGCTTTGGCATGGCGACGGTGCTGGACCCCGTGACGCGCGCCAATGTGCCCGTGATGGGCGTTGCGCTGACCCTGGTCGGCATGAGCGTGTTCTTCGGTGTCGACGGGCACCATGCGCTGCTGCGTGGCATCGCGCAGGTGGCGCAATGGGTGCCGCCCGGCGCGCTTTGGCGCTTGCCCGATGCCTCGGCCCTGGCGCGCGCCATGGGTGCGATGTTCAGCATGACGGTTGTCCTGGTCGCGCCTGCGATGTTCATGCTGCTGCTGATCGAGCTGGTGCTGGACTTCGTTTCGCGGGTGCTGCCGCAGATGAATGTGCTGTTCATCGGCATGCCGGTGAAAGCTCTGGTGGGTCTGTCGACTCTTGCCATTGCGGCGCCTGGTATGGCGCCTGCGCTCAGGAAGCTCTACGCCGGCGTGTTCGACTTCTGGCAAGTGGTGCAACCATGAGCGCCGCGCCGGGCCGTCCCAAGCAAGCTCGCTCCCGCCTGGCGGGACAGGCCGCAGGCCGAAGGGTGCATCAATGAGCCGAGAGCAGGACCTCGACCGCAATGAGCAGGCGACGCCCCACAAGCTCGACGAGGCGCGCAAGCGCGGCCAGGTGGCGCGCAGCCAGGACGCAGCGAGCTTTGCGGTGCTGGTGACGGCGATGCTGGCCTGCTACGCCATGCTGGCGCCGGCCGTCAAAGGGCTGGCGGGTCTGCTGGCGCGCGGGTTGGCGTCGGCACCCAGTCTGATGGACGATCCCGCCGCTGCTTCGCAGTTGATCGGGAAAGAGCTGCACGAAGCCATGCTCGTGCTGGCGCCGTTGCTGTTCGCCGTGGTGGTTGTTGCACTGATGGCCGGGCTGCTTCAAAGCGGCGGGCTGGTGTTCTCGTCGTCGCCGATCACGCCGGACTTCACGCGGCTGA
This sequence comes from Roseateles sp. P5_B10, assembly GCF_056400485.1. NCBI lineage: Bacteria > Pseudomonadati > Pseudomonadota > Betaproteobacteria > Burkholderiales > Sphaerotilaceae > Roseateles > Roseateles sp. P5_B10. Next base: position 1,055 of record NZ_JBFULE010000722.1, on the reverse strand, counting down.
ACCCGGCGCAGGGCTTCCAGAAGCTGTTCTCGATGCGCGTGATCTATGAGGCTTTCAAGAGCACGTTCAAGCTGGCAGCGCTGATGGGTACGGCCTATCTGGCGCTCCATGCATTGATGCCGGGCGCCTTGAAGCTGCTGGGGCTGCCGGGCAAGGCGCTGCTCTTTCGCGTGATGGAGTCCTCTGGCGGCCTGATGGCCAAGTTGTGCGCGGTGCTGCTCGTTTTCGTGCTGGTGGACCTGCTGTTCGTGCGTTGGGACTTCCTGCGCAACCTGCGCATGAGCAAGCGGGAGATCGAGGACGAGCACAAGAACCGCGAAGGTGACCCGCGCATCCGCAACCGCCAGCGCGAAATCCGCATGCAGTTCCTGAAGGCCGCCAGCTCGGTGCAGAAGGTGCCGCAGGCACAGGTGGTGGTCACCAACCCCACGCACGTGGCCGTGGCGCTCCGCTACGAGCATGGCGTGACGCCTGCGCCGCTGGTCGTGGCCAAGGGCGCGGGCATGTTGGCGCGGCAGATCCGCCGCGCCGCCAACAAGGCCGGCGTGCCCATCGTGCACAGCCCGCGCCTGGCCCGGGCCCTCTACAAGGAGGTGCCGCAGGATGCCTATGTGCCCGAGCAGTGGTACCCGCCGGTGGCGCGCATCCTGGTGTGGCTGCGCAGCCTGCGTGAAGCCCGCAGCGGCATGAGGCCCGCATGAACAGCTTGCGCCAGGCGTTTGGCCGCCATTCCGACGTGTTGCTCGTCGTGCTGGTGCTGGGCGTGCTCACGATACTGTTCGCGCCCATCCCCGCGGGCCTGCTGGACTTCCTGATCCTGGCCAATGTCGGCTTCGCGCTGACGCTGCTGATGCTGACCTTCTACATGCATCGGCCGGTGGAGTTCTCGACCTTCCCGTCGCTGCTGCTGATCGCCACGCTGTTCCGRCTGTCTCTGAACGTCGCCGCGACACGGTTGATCCTGAYGGACGCTGGCGCCGGCCAGGTGATCGGGGCGGTGGGCTCCTACGTCGTCGCGGGCAACTTCGTCATCGGCCTGATCGTCTTCCTGATCC
>NZ_JBFULE010000721.1:0-2668 GCF_056400485.1 Roseateles sp. P5_B10 | reverse complement strand
CCCTTGGCCAGCACCTCGAGGTTGTCGTCCAGGGCGCCCATCCAGGGGCCCATCTTTTCTTCCTCGGTGCCGGGCAGGAAGCCGATGTCCTCGCCCACGGGCACGGTCACGCGGGTGACGATGATCTCGCTGTAGCGGCGGTCATCGAAAACCTGGGCGAGCGCGGCGGCCAGCGTCATCAGCGTCTTGCCGGTGCCGGCGGTGCCGGTCAGCGTGATGAAGTCGCATTCCGGGTCCATCAGCAGGTTCAGCGCGAAGTTCTGCTCGCGGTTGCGCGACGTCACGCCCCAGACGGCGTGCTTCTGATTGCCGTAGTCCTTCAGCGTGCGCAGCACGGCCGTCTTGCCGGTGATCTCGGTGACCTTGGCGTACAGGGGCGTCTCGCCGGGCGCCTCCAGGTAGACCAGCTCGTTGATCAGCAGCGTGGGCACGAGCGGGCCGCTGATGCGGTAGTAGGTCGTGCCGCCCTGCTGCCAGCTCTCCATGGTCTTGCCATGGCGGTCCCAGAAATCCGAGGGCAGCGCCTGGACGCCGGTGTAGAGCAGGTCGGAGTCTTCCAGCGTCTTGTCGTTGCGGTAGTCCTCCGCCGGCAGGCCCAGGGCGCGGGCCTTGATGCGCATGTTGATGTCCTTGGACACCAGCACCACTTCGCGGCCGGGGTGCAGGCCTTTCAGCGCCTGGACGACGCCCAGGATCTGGTTGTCCGCCTTGCCCTGGGGCAGGCCTTGCGGCAGCGGCGCATCGATCAGCTCGGTCTGGAAGAAGAGCTTGCCTTCGGCTTCGCGGTGGCCCGTGCCGGCCAGGGCCAGGCCCTTKGCCATCTCCTCGATGCCGCTGGTCTTCAGGCTGGCGGCGAGCTGGTCCAGTTCGCGGCTGACCTGGCGCACGTTGCGGGCGACCTCGGTCATGCCCTTCTTGTGGCCGTCCAGCTCCTCGAGCGTGATCATGGGCAGGAAGACGTCGTGCTCCTCGAAGCGGAACAGCGACATCGGGTCGTGCATCAGCACATTGGTGTCGAGCACGAAGAGCTTGGCGGCGCCGGCGGGTTTTCGCGTGCGTTTGGGCGCGGCGGCTCTGGCCGGCGCCTTGCTGGCTGTTTTTATGGGCAGTCCCGGCCTGGCGGCAGCGGGGCTGGAGGTGGGGGTGGGAAGCCGCAGCACTTCGGCTGTCGGCACCGCGACCGGAGCGGCGGCGGGCGCGACGACGACGGGAGGCGTCGCGCGAGGTTTGCTGGGGGTCAGAGTGGCCGAGTAAGCAGAGGCATCGAGGCGGCTGGCGCGTTGTGCAGGAGGCTTAGGCAGTGGCATTTACGGCGGATGGGCGACAAGTGAACCCCACGCGATCCAGGCTCCAGAAAGCAAAAAGCCGCACAGGATGAGTGCGGCTTTGCAGTCTGTGACAAGGATTCGACCCGGGGCATGAGCTGATTATGCACATACCGCGGGGGCCCGCGATGTCAGCAAACAACGCGTTTTTCGCGCGTCATGTGGCGCCTTGTGCGGCTTAGGCGGCTTCCTTCTTGAGGCCCTTCACGGCCTTCAGCACCTCGTCGACGTGGCCGGCGACCTTGATGCCGCGCCATTCGCCCACCAGGATGCCGTTCGGGGCGATCAGGAAGGTCGAGCGCTCGATGCCCTTGACCTTCTTGCCGTACATGATCTTGTTCTTGACCACGCCGAACATGTGGCAGAGCTTTTCTTCCGTGTCGGCGATCAGCTCGAAGGGCAGCTCCAGGGCCTGCTTGAACTTCTCGTGCGAAGCCATGTTGTCGCGCGAAACACCGAGCACCACCGCGCCGGCCTTCACGAAGTCCTTGTGGCGGTCGCGGAATTGCATCGCCTCGGTGGTACAACCGGGCGTGTTGTCCTTCGGGTAGAAATACAGCACGACCGACTTGCCCAGGAAGGCATTGGCAGTGAACTTCACGCCGCCGGTGGCTTGAGCCTCAATTTCCGGCAGGGGTTTGTTGAGCGCAGGCGTCATTGGGGGGTGCAGCAGGAGTTGTGCTCACGGGGTCCCCGGTTCGTGATCGCTCTGTGAAGCCTTTCACAAAAACAATCTACGCGGGCGCCCGCAAGCAATAGCCCGTGATTATAAAGCCTCCCCGGTCTCCCGACCGGCGGAGGTCATCCCTCAATGAGCAATGCTGCCAGAACGTTGCGGCCTTCACTGGCAAGCACGTTGTAAGTGCGGCAAGCGGCTGCGTTGTCCATGACTTCGAAGCCGATGCGCGCTTCAACCAGCCCACGCCACAGGGCCGGGCTCGGGAAACGCAACCGGGCGCCGCTGCCGAAGACGACCAGTTCGGGGTTCAAGGCCTTGATCGCTTCGAAATGTGCAGGCTGAAGTTCCTCGAAGCGCGAAGGCGCCCAGGCAGCCACGTCGCCTTTCCAGGGGACCAGGACACTCGCCGTGTGCGGCCGGCCGTTGACCCAGACCCCCTGGGCGTCATGGCGCGAAATGCTGTTGCCGCCTTGCGGCTCGTCAAGCTGGAACTTCATCGGGAAAAGGTGCGAAAAGCCGGGCGCGAGTGTCGCGCAGAACGGCAGGCCGCATGCCCGGGCCTTGCTTAAACTCCAAGATCCCCCTTTTTGCACCTTCTTGCACTGCAGCATTGCTGCGCCGGAGCCCCTTTTGAAGCCCATCGCCAAGTCCAGCAAGCTCGCCA
>NZ_JBFULE010000720.1:0-2669 GCF_056400485.1 Roseateles sp. P5_B10 | reverse complement strand
GCGTTCTCCACCAGGGTCAGCACGATGCCGGGTGGAAGTTCAGCGTCCAGGTGGGCTGGCACGTCGATGCTGAAGGCCAGCCGCGCGCCCAGCCGCGCCTGCATGATGGTCAGGTAGCGGCGCACCATCTCGACCTCGTCGGCCAGCGGTTGCAGCTCGCGTTCGAACATCGGCAGCGTGGCGCGCAGATAGGCCGTGAAGTCACGCAGCAAGGGTGCGGCGCGGGCGTCGCCGGTGTCCACCCAATGCTGCAGCGAAGCCAGCGTGTTGAACAGGAAATGAGGCTGGATCTGGGCGGCGGCCAGGCGGGTCTGCAGGCGCAGCGCGGCGTCCTGGTCGGCCAGCTCGCGCAGCCGGGCCTCGATCTGGTCGACGCGGTAGACGGTCAACCCCCACCAGGCCGACAGGATGGCGGTCATCACCACCACGGCCAGCGCGGCGTGATCGACGGCCATCTCGCGCCAGCCCGTCTTGATCAGCACGACGAAGGCCACGGCGACGACCGCTGCAAAACCGTAGCAGGCCATGTTGAGGCGGCGCCGGCTAGGGTTGCGCCAGAGCCCGCGCGCCACAGCCATTGCGACGGACGTGATGAACAACGACAGGAGCCACGCCACCGGTCGTGTGCCCTTGGACATCTGATGCGAGAACGCGGCCAGCAGCAGCACCACGTTCACGAAGACGTACTGGTCAATGCCCGACGGCCAGGGCTGCGAGCCGGCGCGGGCCAGCTCCTCGGGCTTGAAGACGCGGCGCGAACCGGGGTAGAACCATTGGACGTAGTCGTCGAGGCGAGGCATGGCTGCAGTCTAGGAGGCGGCGTGCCCCGCCTGCCGCAGTGGGCGGGCGAACGGCGGACTGGGGCGCTTGAATGGCACAGTCGACCGATCGGTCGGGAAAAGTGCAGAATGCCCGCATGCCTTCCTGGACCTCCCTTGAATTGCAGCGCCGCGACGACGGCGTGGCCCTGCTGACGATGAACCGGCCGGCCGTGTTCAATGCCTTCGATGAGACGCTGATCGCCGAGCTCGACGCGGCTTTTGCGCTGCTCGGCGACGACGCCGGCGTGCGCGTCGTCGTGCTGGCTGGCTCGGGCAAACATTTCAGCGCCGGCGCGGACCTGCAGTGGATGCAGCGCGCGGCCGCGGCGTCGCAGGACGACAACCTCGCCGATGCCCGCCGCTTCTCCGCCATGCTGGCGCGTATTGCCGAGACCCCGAAGCCGACCATCGCCCGAGTGCAGGGTGCGGCACTCGGCGGCGGCGTCGGCCTCGTCTGTGCCTGTGACATGGCGGTCGCGTCCGACGCCGCGAGCTTCGCGGTCAGCGAGGCCCGCATGGGCATCCTGCCCGCGGTCATCGGCCCGCATCTTGTCAATGCCGTCGGCCTGCGCGAGGCGCGGCGGCTGGCGCTGATGGCCTGCCGCATCGGCGCCGACGAGGCGCTGCGCGTTGGCCTTGTGCAGCGCGTCGTGCCGGCAGAAGGCCTGGACACCGCCGTCGATGCCCTCGTGGCCGACCTGCTCGCCTGCGGCCCGCAGGCGCAGGCCGAGATCAAGCAGCTCTATGCACGCCTGGCGCCCGGCCCGGTCACGGCCGAGGTGCGCGAGCTGACCGCTCAAACCATTGCCCGTGTGCGCACGACAGCCGAGGCCCGTGAAGGCTTTGCAGCCTTCCTCGGCAAACGCAAGCCCAACTGGACTGCCCCCGAATGACCTTGAACAACTCGCGCATCCTCGTCGTCGGCGCTGGCCTGATGGGCGCCGGCATTGCCCAGGTGGCCGCCCAGGCCGGCCATGAAGTGGCGCTCTTCGACGCCCGCCCCGGTGCCGCCGAGGCCGCCAAGAGCAAGCTCTCGGCCATGCTGGACGGCCTGGTCACCAAGGGCAGGCTGACGGCCGATGCCGCGCAGGCGGCGCTGGCGCGCATCACACCGGTCGAGGCCTTGGCACCGGCCGATCTCGTCATCGAGGCCATCGTCGAGAACCTCGACGTCAAGCGCGCGCTGTTTGCTGAACTGGAAGCGCTGCTGCCGCCCGAGGCCGTCATCGCCACCAACACCTCGTCCATCTCGGTGACGGCGCTGGCGCGCGGCATGCAAAAGCCCGAGCGCCTTGTCGGCATGCACTTCTTCAACCCGGTGCCGTTGATGAAGCTGGTCGAAGTCGTGTCCGGCCTGGGCACGTCGCCCGAGGTCGCGCAGGCTGTCTTCGACCTCGCCGGCCGCTGGGGCAAGACGGCGGTGCACACGCGCTCCACGCCCGGCTTCATCGTCAACCGCATCGCCCGGCCGTACTACGCCGAGACGCTGATGCTGCTGCAGGACCGCGCTGCGGCGCCCGAGCTCATCGACGCGGTCCTCCGAGCCGCGGGCTTCCGCATGGGGCCCTGCGAGCTGATGGACCTGATCGGCCATGACACCAACTTCGCCGTGACCAACTCGGTCTTCGCGGCCAACTTCTTTGATCGCCGCTTCACGCCGTCGCTGGTGCAGCAGGAGTTGGTCGACGCCGGCTTCTTCGGCCGCAAGAGCGGGCGGGGCTTTTACCGCTACCCCGAGGGCGCGCCGGCCCTGCCGGCCGTCAGCATTGCGCCGCCGCGGGCGGCCCGTCTCGTTGTGCATGGCCGTGGCGCCCTGGCTRAGCGCTTCGTGGCCAATCTGCCCGAGGC
>NZ_JBFULE010000719.1:0-2670 GCF_056400485.1 Roseateles sp. P5_B10 | reverse complement strand
GGCTTTGATGGATGCGCATACCGAGGATTTGGGGCAGTTCCTGACGCAGGACAGCAAAGGCAAGCTGCTACCCACCTATTTGCGTGAACTGGCTCGAACACTCGAGGGTGAGCACGAAGCCATAACGACTGAACTGGGCGCGCTGTGCGGCAGCGTGGAACACATCAAACAGGTCATCGCAACCCAGCAGTCATACGCAGGCACGCCGCGTGTTGTCGAATCCGCCAAGGTGGACGAACTGCTGGACGACGCGCTGCGCATGCACACGGTTGCGCTGACGCGTCACAAAGTGGATGTTGTAAAAAACTACCCGACCTTGCCCGCTCTCTTACTGGATCGGCATCGCGTGTTGCAGGTACTGGTGAACTTGATCAGCAACGCCAAACAAGCGTTGAGCGCGACCGCGGACAAACGCGCCTTCATTACGCTCGGTGCTGTTTTGATGGAAGGGCCAGTGCTGCGCATCACGGTGACCGACAACGGCGAAGGCATCGCGCCGGAGAATCTGACCCGCGTTTTCTCTCATGGTTTCACCACGCGCAAGAACGGGCATGGCTTTGGTTTGCACAGCTGCGTTCTGGCCGCACAGGAGATGGGCGGCAGCTTGAGCGTCCATAGCGATGGCCCTGGGCAAGGTGCGTCGTTCATCCTGGAGGTTCCCGTGAACGTACCCACGGGATCCGCGCGCTGAATGGCGATACCGACAAATGCCTGGCCCAAGGTCTGCACGTGCCGCCATGCGCTCAACGCTCAAGCAAGTAGAACGCGGTCGGTGTAAGTTGCGCCCGTCCTGGCCCGACCCAGCCTCAGCCCACAGACCCGAGAGCCCCTCATGCTGATTCGAACGACCGCCCTTCACGAGCCCCTGTCCAGCGAGATCACGCCCCGCCGGGTTTACCTGAACCGCCGCACGGCCCTGGCCGGCCTCGGCCTGGCAACCGCGTCACCGCTGGCTCTGGCCCAGGCCCAGGCCGCGCCAGGTGGCGGCAAGCTGCCCAAGCTGCCGGGCGCCCGCTCGGCCGTGGCCGGTGCGATGGTGATGGAGAAAGTCACCAGCTACGCCGATGCAACCTCGTACAACAACTTCTACGAATTCGGCACCGACAAGGCCGACCCCGCCGAGCGCGCCCACACGCTCAAGCCCCGGCCATGGACGGTCAGCGTCGAAGGCGAATGCGCCAAGCCCGGCCGCTACGACCTCGACGCGCTGCTCAAGCTCAGCGCCATGGAAGAGCGCATCTACCGGCTGCGCTGCGTCGAAGGTTGGAGCATGGTGATCCCGTGGGTGGGCTACTCGCTGTCAGAGCTCATCAAGAAAGCAGAGCCCACCGGCAAGGCGAAGTTCGTCGAATTCACGACGCTGGCCGATCGCGCGCAGATGCCCGGGCTGCGCTCGTCGGTGCTGGACTGGCCCTACCTCGAAGGCCTGCGCATGGATGAAGCCATGCACCCGCTGGCGCTGCTGACCTTCGGCATGTATGGCGAGGTGCTGCCCAACCAGAATGGCGCGCCGGTGCGCATCGTGCTGCCCTGGAAGTACGGCTTCAAATCGGCCAAGAGCATCGTCAAGATCCGCTTCGTCGAGAAGCAGCCGCGCAGCAGCTGGGAAGAGAGCGCACCCCAGGAATACGGCTTCTATTCCAACGTGAATCCCACCGTGGCCCATCCGCGCTGGAGCCAGCTCAGCGAGCGCCGCATTGGCGAAGACGGCCTGTTCGCCAAGAAGCGGCCGTCCTTGATGTTCAACGGCTATGAAGCGCAAGTGGGCCAGCTCTATGCGGGCATGGATCTGAAGCGCAATTTCTGATGCGGCGTGCGTTGACGGCGGCGCTGCTCAGCCGCGGCGCCAAACCGGCGCTTTTCCTGCTGTGCCTTACGCCGCTGGCGTGGCTGGTCTTCGGCGCCGTAGCCAACCGGCTCGGTGCCAACCCGGCCGAAGCCATCATCCGCGGCCTGGGCGACTGGACATTGCGCGGCCTGTGGCTGACGCTGGCCATCACGCCGCTGCGCGAGCTGACGGGCCTGGCCGCACTGGCGCGCTTTCGGCGCACGCTGGGCGTGTTCACCTTCAGCTATGCCTCACTGCACCTGCTGGCCTATGGCTGGCTGGACATGGGGCTGGATTTCTCCGACATCGCCCGCGACATCGCCAAGCGGCCCTTCATCCTGATGGGCTTCACCGCCTGGCTGCTGATGGCGCCGCTGGCGGCAACGAGCTTCAACAAGGCCATCAAGGCCCTCGGCGCCAAGCGCTGGCAGGCGCTGCACAAGACGATCTACGCCATCTCCGTCATCGCGCTGCTGCACTTCATCTGGATGCGAGCCGGCAAGCACAACTTCGCCGAGCCGGCCGTCTACGGCGTGATCCTTGCCGCGCTGCTGGGGTGGCGCCTCTTCAAACGCCTGAACACGAAAAAGGCGCGACTGGGATAATTCGCGGTTCTGCCCGAACCACCCCATGCCCAACCCCACCTCCATTGACGTCGCCATCCTCGGCGGCGGCCCCGCCGGCTGCAGCGCCGCGTCCTGGCTGGGCCAGATGGGCATGACGGCCCTGCTCGTCGAGCGCGAATCCCGCCTGTGCGCCGCGCTGGCCGGCCTGAACTTCGCCCAGGACTGGGTGCTGGGCRAGCCCGCCGCCCGCCTGGCTGCTTTGGGCGAGCACTACGC
>NZ_JBFULE010000718.1:0-2671 GCF_056400485.1 Roseateles sp. P5_B10 | reverse complement strand
CATCAGGACTGTCGCACCGTTGCGCAGCGTCAGCTTGGTCTGCAGCTTGCGCGTACTGAAGGTTGGCGTGTTGTTGACACCGGTGCTGGTCTTGTCGGCACTGCTGACCTCCTGCTCGACTTCGAGGTCCACCTGATCGCCCGAATGGATCACCGGCTTGACCTTCAGGATCACACCCGCGGTTCGGTACTGAATCGTGCTGAGCGTGGTGGTCGTGGGGTTGGCCGTCCCACTGGCCAGCGGCGAACTGACGGAGCTGGTGATGATGGGGACCTCGCTGCCGACCTGGATCATCGCCTGCTCGCCATTGCGGGCATGAATACGCGGGCTGGACAGCACGCTGGCACGGTCGCTGGCGGCAAGGGCCGAGATGGCGATTCTCAGCTGACCGGCGCCGTTGAGGATGCGCAGGTTCAGTGGCGAAGTGTCTGCCGACAATGACTTGAAGCCCAGACTGGCCGTGTCGCCACCGCCAATCGCCCGGTTGTACAACCACTCGACGCCACTGCTTTTTTCATCGTTGAGTGCCAACTCGGCGACCGTCACTTCGATCAGCGCTGATTTGGCAGGCCGGTCCAGCATCTGCAACAACGCCGTCAACTGCGAATACTCATCGGGCTCCGCCTGAAAAATCAGCGTGTTGCTGGATTGGTCGACCACCACGCTCGTCAGCCGCTGACTCGTCGCCGCCGGGGCAGCAGAGGCCGCGGGCTGCCCTTGCGGGGTTGTCGCGGGCGACACATTGCGCCGACCGCTCAGCAACTGGTCAAGCGTCTTGGCCAGATCACCGGCATCCTTGTGCTTCACCTGGTAAGTGAAGAAGTTCCGACTGATGCCTCGCTCGTTGGGCTTGTCCAATGTCTTGGCCCAATTGATGACGTGGTTCAAGACCTCGTCGCTATTGGCGAAGACATAAACAGCATTCACCCCCAGCACGGGCAGCAGCACGACCGGATAACGGGCCCCACCCGATATGGCCGCCTGCCCCAGCGGCGCTACCGCATAGCCCTGGACGGTCAATACCTCTGTCAGGCGTTTGGCAAGGTCATCGGCTGACCAGTACGCAGGCGTGATTGCAACGCTCTTTCGACCAGCCATCAAGGGTTGATCCAGAACGCGGATGGCTTCAAGAGCCGCCTGGACGTTGTCCGGCGTGCCATTCAGCACCAGGGCATTGCGGGTGATGTCCTCCTGCAGCTTGATGCGATCACCGAACAAGGTGCGCAGCCAGTTGGCGACTTCGCTCTGGCGCACCACTTTCATTTCTATGAACTGGTAGATCGGGCGCAGTGGCAGCGGCGTGTCCGGGTTGACCTCGTCGCGGCGGATCTCCGGCAGATTCCCAAGCTGCGCGTTGTCCGGCACTACACGTAACAGGCCACCCGCGTCGATCACGGCAAGTCCGTAGGTCTTGAGCAACAGCTTCAGCGACTCTTCCAGCTTCTGTGCGGGCTGCGCAGTCCCGGTACGGAAGGTCACGGCGTCCTTGCGCGACAGCACCGCAGGATCGATGGACACGTTGCGCTTGAGAATGTCCACATAGACCACCTGCACAAAAGTGGCCAGGGGGATCTGCTGAAGGTTGATCGCGGCCACTTCACCAGGGTTGGCTGCCTGCAAGGCCACACTGTTTGCCTCACTCGCCTGACGGCTCTGCGCGAACTTGCTCGGTTGCTGGTCCGGTGGTACCGGCAATGGCTTGACGCTCAAGCTTTTCGCTCGACCATCGTCGCCCAGCGCCCCCGCCGCGCTGGAAGCGTTGTCGGGAACTGCGAGCGTTGCAGGCAGCTTTGGCGCAACCGTGCCACATCCGGCCACAAACAAAGCCAGCCCCAACGGCGCCAGTCGCAGCTCACTCATAACGCTCGACCGGCAGACGTTCCAACTTTTTCTTGACATTTCGCACCACCAATTCATTGCCTTCAACAGCCACGATCGCCTGACCATCGGGCAGCTTGTCGCCGACCTTGAGTCGCTGCGGGGGCTTGGTCGGATCCAGGAATATCAACACGGCGCCGCCTGCTCGCCCGCTGCCATACAACCCGGCGAGTCGCCAGCGGAGATCCGCAGCGGGCGTGGTCGCCACAGGCTTCGGATCGCTTCCCCACATAGGCGCAGCAGCCACCACGACAGGCATCGCGCCGGGATGCTGAGGCCTGGGCAAAACAGGCAAGACCCAGGCATCTCGCCTTGCACGCACGAGGGCCACATCGGCCGGCTGCGCCGGCGGCGCGAGCCACCCCGCCAAAAGCGCCGCAAACGCCAGCCCAAACAGCACTCGCGAGCTCAAGAATCCCTGTGTCATGGCTTGACCTCATCCGATTTGCCAGACACCGACTGCACCCGCATCTGGGCACGCAATTCCAACTCTGCTCGCGCAGGCACCTGGGCAGGCCGCAGCTTGATCACGTCGACGATGACCATCGGCTGCGCGCCCTGCAACTCGGCAAGCAACRCCATCAAGGCAGGCCGATTCAGATCTGTGACCAGCCGCGCGCGCAAAACACCGCCCGCTGCTGACGAGGCCGCCTCGGCCGCGCCCTGCAGGATCGTCAGCTCCACCACGTTCAGTCCGCCCTTTTCGGCCAAGCTACGGAGATAGTCTTGCAGACGCGCCTCCGCCGCTCCTGTTGACGCAGCGGCCCACTGCAAGCTGCGCGCTGCGTCCATC
>NZ_JBFULE010000717.1:0-2676 GCF_056400485.1 Roseateles sp. P5_B10 | reverse complement strand
GCGCTGCTGCGTGAGGCACGCGACGCAAGCGTCGACGCCACGCAAGCGCGGGAATGGACGCTGCGCGCTGTGTCCGCCGACCCCGGCATCTCAAGCCATGTGGCTGCGCCAGCGACCCATCACTTGTAGAACGCAGCGATCTGGGGGATGAATCTCTCCGGATTGCCGCCGACCAGATTCGTCAAGACGACGACGGCCAAGCCCTCGTCCGGATAAACGATGAAGGCCGCGCGGTTGCCGCCGATGCCGGCGACCTGCCTTTTCGGGCTTGAGGCGAGCACAGGCCAGCCGGCCGCCCAGCTGCCTTCGGCACCACTGCTCAGCTTCTCGGGTGTCCACATGCGCTGCGCGCTGGCCGCGCTGATGAACCGGCCACTGGACAGCGCGACGATCCAGTTCGCCAGCTCGGTGGCCGTCGTCTGGATGCCGCCTCCCGCATGGAGGCTGTAGGGCATGTCGTAGACCCAGTGAGACAGGCGATCGGCATCGTCCGGCGCGAGCGTTCTGCGGGGAAAGTGGCTGTAGATCGTTACAGCGTTCGCGACGAGGTCATAGCTGTCGCCGAACGTCGTCAGCGGCATGTCGGCCAGCGCGAACTGCCGCTCTTTCATGTAGCGCTCGTAGGGCATCTTGGCCTGCTTGACGATGATCTGAGCCAGCAGGCCGTAGTTGGTCTGGTTGTAGGAAAACTTCTCACCGGGCGGCGCTTCCATGGGTTGCTGCTTGACCGCCTTCCACATGGCCGCTTCAGTGCTGCCAGTGACGGGGCCGGGTTGATCGACGATGTCGGGCAGCCCCGACGTGTGTGCCAGCAACTGCCGCACGCGGATGGGCTGCCAAGCGCTCGGCAGGTCGTCGAGATAGCGGGATACGGGCGCCTCAAGATCCACGAGGCCGGCCTCGGCCAACTGCATCAACGCAACGCCTGTGAGCGGCTTGGTGCCGGAATTGAGCGGGAACAATGTCTTGGCCGTTGCGGGCACACGGTTTTCGACGTTGGCCCAGCCATAGCTTTCGGACAGCACGATCCGGCCATCCTTGACGACCGCAACCTGCAGCCCCGGTATGCGCCGTTCCTTCATCGTCTGTTGAATCAGGCGGCGCGTCTGATCGTTCGAGGATTCGATGGCATCAGCGGCGCGACCGAGGCCAGGCAGTGCCAAAAGCAATGCCGCCGTCAGGATGACGAGGGTCTCTCTTCCAAATTTCATAGGCTGTTCAGGACGGAGCGATGGTGAGTTGAGGTGCCGAACCTTGGGCAACCGCTCATCGTGAGGCAGCTTCCACGCGATGACATAAGTCAGAGAAGCTGGCGGTCGGCGCCTGACCCAACATCACACTGCGCCAGCAACCACTGCTCGAAGGCCTTGACCGCCGGGCGTGACTTGGCCGCCGGGTCGACGATGAGGCGATAGGCCCGCGCCGACGCGATGCCGGCGTCAAACGGCGTGACGAGCTGGCCGCTGGCCAGCAGCGCGTCCACCAGCGGCCGCCGGCCCAGCGCCACGCCCTGCCCCGCAATGGCGGCGGCGATGGCTTCGGAATAGCTCGAGAAGCTCAAGCGCGCCGCCGGCCGCAGATCGACCAGGCCCCAGGCACTCAGCCAGGGCTCCCATTCGGCCGGCATGCCGGCGCTGTCGCCGTCCATGGCCAGGTGCAGCAGCGTGTGCCGGGCCAGGTCGGGCGGCTCGCGCAGCGCCAGGCCCAGTTCGCCCACCAGCCGTGGGCTGCAGACCGGCACCATCGATTCGGCGAACAGCTGTTGGCCCTGAGCCGCGCCGACCGGGCTGTAGCGGATGGCGAGGTCAAAGCCCTCGCTGGCCAGGTTGCGGTTGCCCAGGCCGGCATCCAGGCGCACGTCGATGCCCGGGTGGGCACGGGTGAAGCCGGTCAGGCGCGGGATCAACCACAGCGACGCGAAGCCCGGCGTCGTCGTCAACGCCAGCATCTGGCGCTGGTGCGGCTCACGCACCGCACGCACGGCCACACGCAAGGTGTTCAAGGCCGTCGAGCAGGCGGCGTGCAGGCGCTGGCCATCCTCGGTCAGCGCCAGCGCCCGGTGGCGGCGCTCGAACAGCGTCACGCCGAGTTCGTCTTCCAGCGCGCGGATCTGCCGGCTCATGGCCGACTGCGTGATGAAGCGCTCTTCGGCAGCCTGGGTGAAGCTCAAATGCCGCGCCGCCGCCTCGAAGGCGGCCAGCAGCTGCAGCGGCGGGAGATGGTCTACGGGCTTTGTTGACATGCGCTGGCGGAATGCGAAGCCTTCCGAATGATCGTTTGTCGCCAAGGTGGCCAAGCGGCACTATCCGCGTCAGACGGCCGCAACGCAAGCATGCCAACCCGGCATGCCAGTCCGCCGCCCCAGGAGCACACCATGCTGATCGACGTCCCCCGCACCCGGCTGTTGMTGCAACGCGGCCAGATCTCGCGCCTGCCCGAAGCCCGCGCCACCCATCTGTGCAGCGCGTCCGGCACGCTGTGGATCACCATCGACCACGATTCGCGCGACATCGTGCTGGAACCCGGCCAGTGCTTTGTCGTGCAGACCGATGAGGCGGTCACCGTCAGCGCGCTGAGCGGCCCGGCGGTGCTGGACCTGAGGCCGGCGGCGACCGGAGCGCGGCAGTGAACACGCTGCTGGCGCCAGCGCCCGTCGCCACCGAGGCGCCCGAGCAT
>NZ_JBFULE010000716.1:0-2676 GCF_056400485.1 Roseateles sp. P5_B10 | reverse complement strand
AATCCTTGGGCGAGGGGCGCCATGTCAGCCACGGCGTTCGCCTCGGGTCTTCAGTTGGTCGAGAAGGACGGCGGCCAGCAGGATGAGGCCACGCACGAGGTATTGATAGAACGCGTCGACGTTGAGCAGGTTCATGACATTCTCGACTGTGCCCATGATGAGCACGCCGATGACGACGCCGAAGATGCGCGCCTTGCCGCCCTGCAGTGACACGCCGCCCAGCACGCAGGCCGAGATGACGTCCAGTTCGAAGCCCGTGGCCGCGTTGGGCTGGCCGCTGGTGATGCGTGCCGACAGGATCAGGCCTGCCAGCGCCGTGACGACGCCCTGCAGCAGGAAGATCCACACGCGCAGCCGTTCCACGCGCACACCCGCCAGGCGTGCTGCCTCGGGGTTGCCGCCGATGGCCAGCGTGTTGCGGCCGAAGACGGTGTGATTGAGCAGCACGCCGAAGATGAGGAAGCTGAAGCCCGTCATCCAGATCGGCAGCGGCAGGCTCAGGAAGCTCGTGTCGCCGAAGCTGATGAAGCCTTCGTCGGCGATACCCACGGCCTGGCCCTTGGACGCGATGAAGGCCAGGCCCCGCACCATCAGCATGGTGGCCAGCGTGGCGATCAACGCGTTGACGCGCAGATAGGCGATCAGCACGCCATTGCCCGCGCCGATCAGCGCGCCGGCCAGCAGCCCGCCGCCGATGGCCAGGCCGACGCTGCCGGTGCGCTCCAGCACCATGGCGCCGAGCACGCCGGCGAAGGCGATGGTTGAGCCCACCGAGAGGTCGAAGTCCCGCGAGGCCAGGCACAGCATCATGGTGCAGGCCACCATGCCGATCTGGGCGACCGACAGCAGCAGGCCGACGATGTTGGCGCTGGAGAAGAAGTTCYCGACGGTGAAGGCCAGCACGACGAAGAGCAGGCCGTAGCCCAGCGTCATGCTGTGTTCCTTGAGCAGTGCGCGGGACGTCGAGGACATGGCGGGGCGGGGCGTGAGAGTGGTCGTGTTCATGATCAATGCAGTGGTGCGGTGGGCGCTCCGTCAGGCAAGGCCAGGGCAAGTGCGGCGGTCTCGCTGGCGTTGGCGCGGTCCAGTTCGCCGCTGATGCGGCCGTCGCGCATGACGATGAGGCGGTCGGTGATGCCCAGCACTTCGGGCAGCTCGCTGGAGATGACGATGACGCAGCAGCCCGAGGCCGCCACGTCGTGGATGATCTTGTAGATCTCGTTCTTGGCACCCACATCGATGCCGCGGGTCGGCTCGTCGAGGATGAGCACCTTCAGCCCTGGTTCGGCCAGCCAGCGCGCGAGGATGACCTTCTGTTGGTTGCCGCCGGACAGCAGGCGGATCTCCTGCTCACGGCTCGGTGTCTTGATGCGCAGCTTTTTGATGAAGTCGTCAGCGCGCTGCGCTTCCTGGCCGTGGCGCAGGAAGACACCACCCGCCAGGCCGTGGCGGCGGCAGCTGATGTTGATGTTCTCGGCGACCGAGCTGTGCGCCAGGATGCCCTGTTCCTTGCGGTCCTCGGGGCAGAGGACGATGCCTGCGGCGATGGCGTCCGCCGGGCTGTGGGCCCGCACCGGCTGGCCGTCGAGCAGCACCTCGCCGCCGCGGCGCGCGTCGGCACCGTAGAGCAGGCGCATCAGCTCGCTGCGGCCGGCGCCGACCAGGCCGAAGAAGCCCAACACCTCGCCGGCTCTCACGGCAAAGCTCAGTGGCGTGGGCAGGCGGTCGCTTTGCAGGCCGCGCGCTTCAAGCCGCATCGGGCCCTGCTGGCGGCTGCGGTAGTCGTAGATATCCTGCAGCTCGCGGCCGACCATGTCGGCGATCAGGCGCTCACGCGGCACCTCGGCCATGACCTCGTGCGTGACGATCTTGCGGCCATCACGGAAGATGGTGCAGGCGTCGCATAGCTCGTACAGTTCTTCGAGGCGGTGCGAGATGTAGATCAGCGTGCGCCCTTCGGCGCGCAGCCGTTTCACCAGCCGGAACAGGATTCCGGTCTCGCGGTGCGACAGGCTGCTGGTGGGCTCGTCGAAGGCGATGACCTTGGCGTCCTGCATGACGGCTTTGCAGATCTCCACCATCTGGCGCTGGGCGATGGACAGCTCCGACAGGCGCGAGGCGGGGTCCAGGTCCACGCCGATGGCTGCCAGTTGTTCGGCCACCAGCCGGCGCGCGGCCTTGTGGTCGACGAGGCCTAGGCGTGTCGGCAGGCGGCCGAGCAGCACGTTCTCGGCCACCGTCAACTCGGCCACGTACTGCAGCTCCTGGTGGATGATGGCCACGCCGGCGGCGATGGCGTCGCCAGCCGAAGTGAAGTGGCGCTCCTGATCATCGATCAGCAGCCGGCCACCATCGGGCTTGTACTGCCCGCCGAGGATCTTCAGCAGCGTGCTTTTTCCCGCGCCGTTCTCGCCGAGCAGGCCCATCACCTGGCCAGCCCTCGCCTCGAAGCTCACCCCGTTCAGCGCCTTGACGCCGGGGAAGTGCTTGCTGATGTTGTCGAACTGCAAGGAAGACATTTCAGAGGCCCATTTGCTTGCGCAGTTCGGCCTGGTTCTGGCGCGTCATCAGCGTGCCGCTGGTCAGCGTGACGGGCGGCGGCGCCTTGCCCGCTGTGGCCCATTCATACACCGCCACGGCGGTCTCGTAGCCATGGCGCTTCGGGCTGATCAGCAC
>NZ_JBFULE010000715.1:0-2679 GCF_056400485.1 Roseateles sp. P5_B10 | reverse complement strand
GCGCCGCGCATAGGTCAGGCACACGCCCGAGCGCAGGAAAAGTTCAAACAGGCCCGGGTCAAGATGGCCCTCGGCCACCATGCGCCGCATGAGGCCTAAGGCCTCGGACAGGCGCTTGCCCGGCTTGTAGGGCCGGTCATCGGCCGTCAGTGCCTCGAAGACATCCGCAATGGCCATCATGCGGGCCTGCGGGCTCATCTGTGCGCCGGTCAGGCCGCGCGGGTAGCCCTTGCCGTCCATGCGCTCATGATGGCCACCCGCGATCTCGGGCACCTCGCGCAGATGCTTGGGGAAAGGCAGCTCGTGCAGCATCTTCAGCGTCTGCACGATGTGGTCGTTGATCTTGTAGCGCTCCTCCTCCGTCAGCGTGCCACGGGAGATCGTGAGGTTGTGCAGCTCGCCGCGGTGGTAGAGGTGTTCGGGCTGCTTGAGTTTGAAGCCCCAGCGGTTGTCACCGCCCAGTTGGTCGGTGGCGGGGCGCGACAGGATGTGCTCGGGCCGGTCCTGCAGCAGGCGCTCAGGAGCAGGCAGCGGCGGGCGCGGTTTGGGCTGGCGGCGAGCTCCTCGATGGACAGGCCGAGCGTGTCGTCGAGCGTGCGCAACCAGCGCCTCTCGCCGATGCGGCGCAGCCGGGCAACGGCTTCGGGGTCCAGCGTTTCGCCACCCACATTGCTGGTCGCGACGAAGGCGTAGTCGGCATCCAGTTCGCCCTGGACCGGCGCCGCTGCGGCACGGGCACGCTGCGCGCCCGCTTCGCCCAGCTCGGCCTCCAGCTTCTCGATCAGCGCGTCGCGCTTGAGCACCTCGAAGCGCGTGCGGACCTCATGGACGCGGTTGTAGATCGTCTCCAGCTTGGTGGCCTTGTCGACGACGTACTCCGGCGTGGTGACCTTGCCGCAGTCGTGCAACCAGGCGGCGATGTGCAGCGCCTCCCATTGGTCAGCGTCCATCGTGAAACCGGCGTACGGCCCCTCGGTCGCCTCGCAGGCGGCCTGGGCCAGCATCTTGGTCAGCTCGGGCACGCGCTGGCAATGGCCGCCGGTATAGGGGCTCTTGGCGTCGATGGCGCCGGCAACGAGCTGGATGAAGCTCTCCAGCAGCTCCTTGCGCGCGCGCAGCAGCAGCTGGTTGTCGATGGCCACGGCGGCCGTGCCCGACAGCGCACTGACAAAGGCCACGCGTGCGGCGCCCAGTGGTTCGGACGGCCCATCGGCCGACAGCGGGAAGGTCAATGTCAGCGTACCGATGGTCTCGTGCTGGCTGTTCTTCAGCGGCAGGGCCAGCAGGCGCATCTTCGCGACGCCCAGGGCGGCGAACAGCCGCTGGTAGGCGGCCAGGTGGGTCGGGTTGTCCCAGCTCAGGTCGATCTCGACCGGTGCGTTCGTCTGCAGGGCACGCACCGGCGCGGCGACGCTGTCGGGCACGTTCACCTGCCAGGTCAGGCCGCGGCGCGACGCGGTCTCGCCACGCACGCGCGAAGCCGCGGGCTCCAGCGTCTGGCCATCGGCCGACAGCAGGTGGACCGAGCCGCCACTGGCGCCGGCCACGGCGATGGTCTCGCGCAGGATGAGGTCGAGCAGGGTGTCGAAATCTCGCTCGGCACTCAGCGCGTTGCTGATGTCGAGAAAGCGCCGCAGCGAATGCTTCATCGCCGTCATCGCGATGGCCAGGCGGTCGACCTCGCGGATCAGGCTGCGTTGGGGATCGGGCCCGTCGAACTCGAAACGCTCGATCGCCTCGGCCTGGCGGGCCAGGTTGCGCAGCGGCCGCGACACGCGATCGGCCAGCAGGTGAACCAGGGGCAGCAACAGCAGCATCAAACCCAGCGAGATGTAGAAGCTCTGGCGGCGGCTCTCGATCTGGAAGGCCTGCAGCTCCTCGCGCGGCGCGGCCATCAGCAGCACCAGCGGCGCGCCGGCCTCCACGGCACCCTGCAGCGGCAAGGCGTGGCTGACCCATTCGCGCCCGTCGACCACCTGCACGGGTGTGAGATGACCCTCGCCATCGCGGCGCTGCCACAGCGCGCGCATCAGCGCCGACGCACGCTCGGCCACGCGCGGCAGGGCCTGGCCGTCCTTCGGCGGCGCGCCGCTCTCGCGCCGGGCCTCGGCCAGCATCTCGCCGCCTTGGGTGGCGATGAGCAGTTCGGCCGAACGGCTGATCTGCGGCCGCGTCAGCATCTCGCTGAGAGCCTGCAGGCTGACGTCGGCGCCCACGACGGCGCCACCATGAGCCTGGGCCAACGTCACGCCGGGTTCGCCGGTCGTGAAGAACAGATAGGGCGCCGATTGCACGAGCTTGCCTTCGCCGGCCTCGCTCGCCAGCGCGAACCAGGGCCGGGTGCGCGGGTCGAAGTCGTAGTCGGGCCGATCACGGCGCTGCAGCTCGCGCAGCGCTGCGTCGTAGAAGCGGTAGGCGCCACGCGGGGCCGCGCCGCCATCGCGGCTCACGCTCTGCAGGCCGAATGCAGCCTCGGCCGGCGCATCCATGCGCTTGCGTGTTGCCGCATCGACAAGGCGGCGCAACAGCACGAAGGATCCGCCCGAGGTGCCGACATAGACGGCCGAGACCGAGGCATTGGCGCGCAGGGCCGCCGCCATCTGCGGCAGCGCAGTCAGGCGCTCGGCCTCATTGCTGGCCCGGCCCAGGGCGCCGGTCGCCAGCAGGGCCACGCTGACC
>NZ_JBFULE010000714.1:0-2684 GCF_056400485.1 Roseateles sp. P5_B10 | reverse complement strand
GGGTCGGCCTGGCCGTCGACGGCCGCCAGCTGCGCCTGACCGACGGCCGGCGCGCCCGCGACTTCGGCCCGGGCACGGCCATCTTCGATCTGCCACTGGCGCCGACCGGCGACATCGCTTATGCCGGCGACACTCAGACCGCTGAATGGCTGACCCGCCTGGGCCTGGTGCCGCGCGCCGTGGCTGACCTGCCAGGCCTGGTCGTCGCGCGCACCATCGCCATGCTGATCAACGAGGCGGCGGATGCCGTCGCCCAGGGCGTCTGCGACGAGGCCGGCGCGGATGCGGCGATGAAGCTCGGCGTCAACTATCCGGCCGGGCCCTTCGAATGGCTGGCCTTCTGGGGCTCGGCACCGGTCGCCGCGCTGCTGAACCGACTCGATCACCACTATCGCGGCGAGCGTTATCGCGTGAGCCCCTATCTCAAATGAATCAAGCCTTCATCTGCGACGCGATTCGCACGCCCTTCGGCCGCTATGGCGGCGCGCTGTCCTCCATTCGCACCGATGACCTCGGGGCGCTGCCGATCAAGGCGCTGATGGCGCGCAATGCGAATGTCGACTGGGCTCAAGTGGCCGATGTCATCTACGGCTGTGCCAACCAGGCTGGCGAGGACAACCGCAACGTCGCCCGCATGGCCGCGCTGCTGGCTGGCCTGCCGGTGGATGTGCCTGGCAGCACGGTCAACCGCCTGTGCGGCTCGGGCCTGGACGCCATCGGCACCGCCGCGCGCGCCATCCGCGCCGGCGAGGCCGGGCTGATGATCGCCGGCGGCGTCGAGAGCATGAGCCGCGCGCCCTTTGTTAGCCCCAAGGCCGAGAGCGCCTTCAGCCGCGCCAACGCCGTCTACGACACGACCATCGGCTGGCGCTTCATCAACAAGCAGATGAAGGCGCAGTACGGCGTCGACGCCATGCCCGAGACGGCGGAGAACGTGGCCGCCGATTTCGGCATCGAGCGCGAGGCCCAGGACCGCATGGCGCTGGCCTCGCAGATGAAAGCCATCGCAGCGCAGAAGCGCGGCTTCTTCGAGCGGGAGATCGTGCCGGTGGACGTGCCGCAGAAGAAGGGCGACCCGCTGCGCGTGGTGCTGGACGAGCACCCGCGCGAGACCAGCATCGAAGCGCTGGCCAAGCTCAAGGGCGTGGTCAAGCCCGACGGATCGGTGACGGCTGGGAATGCGAGCGGCGTCAACGACGGTGCCTGCGCGCTGTTGCTGGCCAGCGAGGCGGAAGCCGCACGCCATGGGCTCAAGCCCCGCGCACGCGTCGTCGGCATGGCGACGGCCGGCGTCGCGCCGCGCATCATGGGCATAGGCCCGGCGCCGGCGACGCGCAAGGTCATGGCGCTGACGGGCCTGACGCTGGCTCAGATGGACGTCATCGAGCTGAACGAGGCCTTCGCGGCGCAAGGCCTGGCCGTGCTGCGCGACCTGGGCCTGACGGACGACGATGCACGCGTGAACCCCAACGGCGGCGCCATCGCGCTGGGCCATCCGCTCGGTGCCAGCGGCGCACGCCTGGTGACGACGGCAATCAACCAGCTCGAGCTGACGGGCGGCCGCTATGCGCTGTGCACGATGTGCATTGGCGTCGGGCAGGGCATCGCGCTCATCGTCGAGCGCGTCTGATGACCTTGCGGGACGGACCTTGGCGCGCAGCGCCACGCTCTGTCCCCAACTGATCAGGACTACTCGAAAAAGAGTCGGCTGATGCCCTTGAAGCTGACGAGATTGCCCGGGTTGCTGGTCTCGTTGAGCACGCCGCTCATGCGCCTGAGCAGGCGCGGGCTCTTCTTCGCGCGCCAGATCAGCAGGTCGGCCAGCCAGGGGTGGGCGTTGACGCGGTTGGCGCGCTCGTAGAGGTCGAACTTGGGCTTGAGGGCCGTCAACGCGGCCTCGTAGGTGGCGCGGGCCGCCGCATCGTCGGTGTGCGCCAGGATGGCGTCGGCCGCCAGCATGCCGGTCTCCATGGCCTTGCCAATGCCCTCGCCGGTGAAGGAGTAGGTGCTTCCGGCGGCCTCGCCGGTGACGAGCAGGCCGGGGCGCGCCCAGGTGGCGCCGGTCAGCGTGCAGCGCAGCGGTGCGCCCTTGAGCTCACCGACCAGCTCACCGACCCGCATCAGCTCGGCCGCCGGCGCGTACTTGGCGACAAAGGCATCAAAGATGGCGCGCAGATTGACGTCCTTCTTCTGGCCCTTGCCGCCACCGAGATCCTTGTGGCTGTCCGTCACGCCGACGCCGATGTTGAAGTGGCCATCCGGCGCCGGGAAGATCCAGCCATAGCCGGGCCGCACCGACTTGTCCCAGACGACTTCCAGCGCCTTGATCCTGCCGACCATCTGCGGCGCCTTCACATAACCGCGCAGGGCCACGCCGCTGGGCGTGTGGCGCTCGCACATGCCGGCCGCGGTCAACGCCCTGGGCACGGCACCGGTCGCGAGCACGACCCATCGCGCGGCGACCTCGACGATCTCATCGCCCCGCTTGAGCCGCGCGCCGACGACGCGGCCATCGGTCTCCAACGGCGCCTCGAAGCGTGCTTGCTCGAAGCGTGCGCCCGCCTCCCGGGCGGCGCTCAGCAGCAACGCGTCCAGCTCCTTGCGCGGCAGCACCGCCAGTGAGCCTGGCACGTCAATGCGGCCGCCCCGCGGGCCGATGCAGCCCACATGGGCCACGGCCTGGG
>NZ_JBFULE010000713.1:0-2687 GCF_056400485.1 Roseateles sp. P5_B10 | reverse complement strand
CATGTGGGCCGAGAGCGACGGCCCGGGCCGCGGCGCGCGCTTCGGGTTCACGCTGCGCGCCACGGTGGCGGCCGACCTCGTGCCCAGCCCGCGCCGCCAGCGCGCCCAGCCGGTGGCGACGCAGCACCTCGCCGAGCGCCACCCGCTGCGCATCCTGCTGGCCGAAGACAACGTCGTGAACCAGAAGCTCGCCATGCGGCTGCTGCAGCAGATGGGTTACCGCGCCGACCTGGCCGCCAACGGCATCGAAGCGCTGGAGGCAGTGGCGCGCCAGGCCTATGACCTCGTCCTGATGGACGTGCAGATGCCGGAGATGGACGGGCTGGAGGCGTCGCGGCGCCTGAACGCCCAAAGCGAGCGGCCGCGCATCGTCGCCATGACCGCCAATGCGATGCAGGGTGACCGGGAAACCTGCCTGGCCGCCGGCATGGATGACTACCTGACCAAGCCGATCCGAGTCGACGAGCTGGTGCTGGCGCTGCAGCGCACACCGCTACGAAAGGAGCCTGAGCATGTCCCAGCCGGTGATTGACGGGGTGGTTTTCGCCGACCTTCAGGAAACGGCGGGGGCCGATTTCGTTGTCGAACTGATCGACTCCTTCCTTGAAGACGCTCCCCAGGGCCTTGCGGCGCTGCGCCGCGCCGCCGCGACGGGCGACGTCACAGGCTGGACGCGCCAGGCGCATTCGCTGAAGTCCAACGGCCTGACCTTCGGCGCCACGGCGCTGGCTGCCGCGGCGCGCGAGCTCGAACACACGCCACTGGCCGAACTGGGCGCCGCCGCCCCGGGCCGTGTCGATGCCTTGGCCGCCCTGTTCGCCGCGGTCGCGGCCGACCTGAAGGAGCGCCGCCATGCGTGAACGCCGCGCCCCATCCGCCCGCATCCTCCTCGTCGAGGACAACCGCGTGAACCGCCTGCTGCTGGCCCGGCACGTGGAGCTGCTTGGCCACCAGGTCGTCAGCGTCGAAGACGGCCACGCGGCCCTGGCGCGGCTGCAGGACAGCGCCTTCGACCTGCTGCTGGTGGACATCCACATGCCGGTCATGGGTGGCATCGAACTGATGGAAAGATTGCGCGCCAGCCCCGAGCTGCGCGAGCTGCCAGTCATCGTGACGTCGGCCGTGGAGGCCATGGACAGCGTGGTGCGCTGTATCGAGCTGGGCGCCGAGGACTATCTGCACAAGCCCGTCAACCTGGTGCTGCTGAAGGCGCGCATCAACGCCAGCCTGGAGCGCAAGCGCCTGCGCGACCAGCAGCGCGAGCTGGTGCGCCGCTTCGCCACCCGCGAGGTGGCCCAGGACCTGGAGGCCGAGGGCTTCGCGCTAGGCGGCCGCAAGGTGCAGGCGACGGTGCTGTTCTGCGACATCCGTGGCTTCACGACGCTTGCCGAATCGCAGCCGCCCGAGGACATCATCGAGCTGCTGAACACCTACTACACGCTGATGTTCGCGGCCATCAACGGTCATGGCGGCGTCGTCAACCAGATGATCGGCGACGGTCTGATGGCCATCTTCGGCGCGCCGCAGCCGCTGCCCGCGGCCGGCCAATGCGCCGTGCTGGCGGCGGCCGAGATGATCGAGATGGTGGCCCAGTTCAGCGAGGAGCAGCGCGCCGCCGGCCGGCCCGAGATCCGCATCGGCGTGGGCATCGCCAGCGGCGATGTCGTGGCCGGCTACACCGGTACGCGCCAGCGCGCCACCTACACCTGCATCGGCGACGCGGTCAACGTCGCGGCGCGCATGGAGGCCCACACCAAGGTGGCCGGCCACGCCGTGCTGTTCGACGCCGCGACCCAGGCCCAGCTCGCCGGCGCGCTGCCGAGCGAGCCCATCGGGCCAGTGCAGTTCAAGGGCAAGACGAGCTCGGTCGACGTGTTCGCCCTGACCTTGCAATGACCGAGGGCTATCACGACCGCCTGCTTGGCGAGCTGCTGGCCCAGGCCTTCGGCGAGCTCGACGCGGCCACGCTGGCCCTGCTGCGCGAGCAGCTGACCTGGGTCGAGGTGGCTGGCGGCCAGACGTTGATGCAGCAGGGCGAGCCGGGCGACTCGATGTATCTGTCGGTCAGCGGGCGCTTGCGGGCCTATGTGTCGAGTGATGGCGAGGCGCCGCGTGTCGTGCGGGAGCTGGGACGTGGGCAGGTCATCGGCGAGATGAGCCTGTACACGGCGGCGCCGCGCTCGGCCACCGTCGTCGCCATCCGCGACTCCGTGCTCGTGCGGCTGGACAAGGATCCCTTCCTGCGCCTGATCGAGCAGCAGCCGCGCGTCGGCATCGCGCTGACGCGCCAGATCGTGCATCGGCTGCAGACCGAACATGCGCCCGCGCCCTTCGCTGCGCCGGTCGTGCAGGCGCTGCTGCCCATCACCGCCGGCGTGGACGCGGCCGGGCTGGCACTCGGCCTGGCGGCGGGGCTTGGCCGTTTCGGCCGCGTCTGCGTCATCGACGCGGCCGCGGTGGATGCCGCCGTCGGCGCGGCGGCCGACGAAGGCGAGCGCTATCGCCAGGTGTCGCTGTGGCTGGACGAGGTCGAGGCCGCCCACGACTTCGTGTTGCTGCTGGCCGACGACGCGCCCACGCCCTGGACGCAGCGCTGCTGCCGCCATGCCGACGAGGTGCTGCTGCTGGCCAATGCCGGCGCCGCGCCGGCCGTGCACCTCAGCGAGACGCAATGCCTGGTGCAGCGC
>NZ_JBFULE010000712.1:0-2687 GCF_056400485.1 Roseateles sp. P5_B10 | reverse complement strand
GCCGACGGCCATTCGGTCTATTTGGCCGCACGGTGCTTGCCCGAAGGTCCACTGCGTGACGCCGCGCTGCTGGCAGGCCTGGCGCGCTTCCCCCAGCACGCCTGGCTGGCCTATGGCGCGGCCAAGGCCGAAGCCGGCAATGCCAACTGGCGCGTGGCGCTGCGTGACTATGAGCTGGCGCGTGTGGAGCCCGCACTGGCGCCGTTTGCCAGCATCGAGGCCAACCGGCTGCGTCGCTTGCTTGGCGAAAAGGAGCTGGGTGTCGAGGCCGAGCGCATCGGCCCGCCGAGTCGGTTGCTGGGCGCACTCGGCTACCAGGTGCGGGCACGCGCGCTGGTCTCCGAGCCCGAGGCCTTCGCCAGGCTCGCGGCCGGAGAACCGGACAAGGCGGCCAGCGTCGACGCCGCGCCTTCTTCGCATCTACTGCGTCTGGCTGCGGCGTCCGACGGCGCCTCGGCCGACCTGCGCCGGCGTGTCGCGACCCTGCCTCCCGACGACGGCCTGGACGAGCTGACTTACTGGACGGCGCTGGCCCTGGCCGACCGCGAGGGACGGCCCGCGCCTGCGCTGCCCGCCGCGGCCATGGCCAGTGCCGGCATCGAGCCCGACCAGATCCGCAAGCTCGAAGCCTTTCGCAACGCGCTGGGCAGCACTGCCGCATTGGCCAGCGCTGAAAAGCATCTGCAAGGTTTGTTGCCCGAGCTGCGCGGCCAAGCCTACAGCATGGCCACAGTGCGCCTGGGTGGCCGCGCGCCGCCAGCTTGGCGGGAAGCCGCCAAGCGCTTGCTCCAGAGCCACGAGCGCCCCTACTTCAACTGAATCACAATGCCCCGGAGCCCGGCCTCGGCCGGGCTTTCTCATTCAAGGAACCGAGCTCATGTTGAGAGGCCAACACGTCGGCTTGCGTTATGTGACGGAAGACGATCTGCCCTGGCTCAAGCGCGCCGTGGGCGACCCGCAGGTGCGCGGCCCCTACCTCGGCTCGCGCATGATGACGCCGCATGCTGTGGACCAGCGCTGGAAGGACAACGGCTTCGCCAACGAGGACGCCGAGCGCCTGCTGATCTGTCACCTGCACGACGGCAGCGTCATCGGTGACGTGGTGCACTTCGCCGCGGCCCGCTACACGACGGCGCGCGAGATCGGCTGGACGCTGGCCGACGTCGCGATGCGCGGCCGCGGGTTGGCTTCGGAGGCTGCCGCGCTGTTGGTGGACTATCTGTTCGAGAACTGGCCGGTGAACCGGCTGTCCTGCGGCATGTCGGTGCACAACCATGCGTCCCGGCGTGTGGCGGAGAAGTGCGGCTTCACGCACGAGGGCATCCAGCGCGGCGTCGTGTTTGTCGGYGGTGAGTATGTGGACTGCCATTCGCTGTCGCTGCTGCGCAGCGAGTGGATGGCGATGAAAGGCAAGGACAAGTGAGCTCCGCTGGCCACAACAACCGTGAATTCGATCTGATCGTCTTCGGTGCGACCGGCTTCACGGGCCGTCTTGTCGCGGAATACCTGCACTTGAGCGGGGCCGGTGGCGCGCGCTGGGCAATTGCCGGGCGCAGCCTGGACAAGCTGGGCAAGGTGCGCGACGAGTTGCACCTGCCGCCGTCCGTC
Organism: Roseateles sp. P5_B10; assembly: GCF_056400485.1. Lineage (NCBI taxonomy): Bacteria > Pseudomonadati > Pseudomonadota > Betaproteobacteria > Burkholderiales > Sphaerotilaceae > Roseateles > Roseateles sp. P5_B10. The sequence continues at coordinate 1,079 of NZ_JBFULE010000712.1, read as the reverse complement.
GCGCTGCTCAAGGCCGATGCGAACGACGCTGCAGCGCTGAAGGCACTGGTGGCGCGCACGCGCTGCGTCATCACGACGGTCGGGCCTTACCAATTGCATGGCGAACCGCTGGCGACGGCCTGCGCCGAGGGCGGCACGGATTACGTCGATCTCTGCGGCGAGCCGCTGTGGATGGCGAAGATGATCGACAAGCTCACGCCACTGGCGCAGAAGAGCGGCGCGCGCATCGTCTTCTCTTGCGGCTTCGATTCCATCCCCTTTGACCTGGGCGTCGTCTATCTGCAGGCCGAAGCGCGAAAGCGCTTCGGCGCGCCGCTACCGGAAGTGCGTGGCCGCGTCGCCCGCGTCAAGGGCACGGCCTCGGGCGGCACCTTGGCCAGCATGATGGAAACCATCGAGGCCGTGAAGCGCGAGCCGGGGCTCATCAAGGTGATGGCCAACCCGTTTGCGCTGACACCGGGTCTCAAGGGCCCGCGCCAGCCCGGCGGTCAGGCCGCGGACTTCGACGACTGGGCCGACCGCTGGAGCGGTCCCTTCTTCATGGCCACCATCAACACGAAAAACGTGCACCGCAGCAACGCGCTGCGCGGCCACCCCTGGGGCGCCGATTTCATCTACAGCGAGAAGCTGCTGACCGGCAAGCCCGGCCAGGCCGACAAGGGGCGCAAGAAGGCCATCGCGCTGGCCCGCTTCACCAGGCTGCAGAACCTGGCCCTGGGCTTCACGCCGACACGGGCCCTGCTGCGCCGCTTCGTGCTGACCCAGCCCGGCGACGGGCCGGACAAGGCGGCGCGCGAGGCCGGGCACTATGAGCTCTGGTTCACCGGCAGGTCGGCCGGTGGCGAGCTGCTGCGCGCCGTCGTCAAGGGCGACCGCGACCCCGGCTATGGCTCGACCTGCAAGCTCATCAGTGAGACGGCCCTGTGCCTCGTGCAGGACGTGGGCCGCGACGCGACGCCGGGCGGCATCTGGACGCCGGGCAGTGCCATGGGGCTGGCCCTGGTGCGCCGCCTGCATGAACGCGCCGGGCTGACCTTCGAGATCGCGGCTTGACGGGCGCCCCGCGCTGGGCGGTCAGC
>NZ_JBFULE010000711.1:0-2688 GCF_056400485.1 Roseateles sp. P5_B10 | reverse complement strand
GGTGGTGGACGACGACGCCCGCAACATCTTTGCGCTGACGACGCTGCTGGAGAATCAGGAGATGCAGGTACTGACCGCCACCAGCGGCCGGGCCGCCGTCGAGATCATCCAGCACACGCCCGATCTCGACCTGGTGCTGATGGACATCATGATGCCGGACATGGATGGCTACGAGACCATGCGCGAGATCCGCTCCCACGCCGAGTTCCGCAACCTGCCCATCCTGGCCCTGACCGCCAAGGCCATGAAGGGTGACCGCGAGAAATGCCTGGAGGCGGGCGCCAGCGACTACATCTCCAAACCCGTCAACACGGCCCAGCTGCTGTCGCTGATGCGCGTGTGGCTGTACCGGTGATGACGATGCCGACAACGATCGACGTCGTGGAGCAGGTGGCGGGCGCTGAAGAGCTGACCAACATCCTGATCGTCGATGACGAACCGGCCAACCTGCTGGTGCTGGAGAGCGTGCTGGCGGACCCGGGCTACCGCATCGTGCGGGCGCTGTCGGCCGACCAGGCCCTGCTCGCGCTGATGGGCCAGGAGTTCGCCGTCATGGTGCTGGACATCCAGCTGCCCGACATGAACGGCATCGAGCTGGCGCAGATGATCAAGGAGCGCAAGCGCAATGCCCACCTGCCCATCATCTTCCTGACCGCATATTTCGATCAGGACCAGTACCGCCTGCAGGGCTATGGCTCAGGCGCGGTCGACTATCTGCACAAGCCCGTGAACCCGGCGGTGCTGCGTTCCAAGGTGGCCGTCTTTGCCGAACTGGACCGCAAGACCCGCCAGCTGCAGCGCGCCAACCTGGCCCTGCAGGCCGAGGTGGAGGAGAGGCGCCGCGCCGAGGAGCGCTTGCGCGATCTCAACGAGACGCTGGAGCGGCGCGTCACCGAGCGGACCGAGGCCTTCCACGTGGCCGACCGCCGCTTGCGGGCCATGATGAGCAGCATCACCGATGGCCTGCTGCTCATCGAGCATGACGGGCGCATCGGCTACGTCAACGAGCAGGGCGCCCGGCTGCTCGGCCGTGGGGCCGACGAGCTGACCGGGCGGCGCAGTGGCGAGGTCTTTGGCGCCGGCGAGTTCGAGGCCGGCTTCGACAAGGCCCGGTCCAAGGGCGGTCAGGCCGTGTCTTTCGAGGCCATGGCGCCAGGTGCCCCGGAGCGCTGGCTGGAATGCCATTGCTATCCCTCGCACGACGGTCTGTCCGTCTACTTCCACGACATCACCGACCGCCGCGAGCTGCAGCTGCGCCGCGATCAGTTGCTGTCCGCCGAGCAGGCCGCGCGCGGCGCCGCCGACCAGGCCGCGCGCGCCAAGGAGGAGTTCGTCGCCGCGATCAGCCACGAGCTGCGCACGCCGCTGGCGGCCATCCTCGGCTGGGTCAACGTGCTCACCCACCCCGGCGTGCAGCCCGGCATGCTGCAACGGGGCATCCAGGCCATCGCGCGCAATGCCCAGGCCCAGGCCGTCCTGGTCGACGACCTGCTGGAGATGAGCCGCATCGTCGCCGGCAAGCAGCTGATGAATGTCGAGCGGGTGGACCTGAACGGCATCGTTGCGGGCGCGGCCGACACGGCCCGCCCGACAGCCCAGTCCCGCCAGCTCGAGATCGTGCTGCAGCTGGCGCCCGAGGCCGCCGAGGTCTTTGGCGACGCGCGCCGGCTCACGCAGATCGTCATGAACCTGATCACCAACGCGATGAAGTTCACCCCCACGGGCGGCAGCATCACGCTGTCGACGAAGCTGAACGGCCCCATCGTCGAGGTCGCGGTCAGCGACACCGGCCAGGGCATCGACCCTGAATTCCTGCCGCAGCTCTTCGACCGCTTCACCCAGGCCGACGGCACCGCCTCCAGCGTGCATGGCGGCCTGGGGCTGGGCTTGTCCATCGTCAAGAACCTCGTCGAGCTGCACGGCGGCGAGGTGGCAGCCCACAGTGCGGGCCGCGGCCAGGGCTCGGTGTTCAGCCTGCGCCTGCCGCGCGCCGGCCAGTCGAACGTGGCGGGTGTTGAAACCGAGGCGGGCGGTGTCGAGCCCTTGATCTCTGGCGTGCGGGTGCTGCTCGTCGATGACCACCCCGACGTGCTCGAGGCCCATGCCCGCCTGCTGTCCGAGCGCGGCGCTGATGTTGTCACGGCCGAGTCGGCGGAGGCCGCCATCGCCTTGCTGCAGCAGCAGCGCTTCGATGTGCTGCTGAGCGATCTCGGCATGCCCGGCATGGGGGGTTATGACCTGATCCGACATGTGCGCCAGGCCATGGAACTGGGCCCGGACGTGCTGCCCGCGGCGGCCGTCACGGCCTATGTGCGCGCGACCGACCGCGAGGCCGCGCTCGAGGCAGGCTTCCAGCGCTGCGTGCCCAAGGCAGTGTCCCCGCATCTGCTGGCCCGCGCCGTGGCCGAGCTCAGTGCTGCCCGGCCCACGCAGGCGCCGGCCTTGCGGGTGCTGTTCGTGGAGGACAACGCCGATCYGCGTGAACAGATCGCCTATTTGCTGGAGGAGGTGGGGATGCAGCCCGAAAGCTGCGCGACAGCAGAGGAAGCGCTGGCGGCCTATGCGCCCGACAAGTTCGACCTCGTCATGACCGACGTCAGCCTGCCGGGGATGTCAGGCATCGACCTCGCCCGGGCCATCCTGCGCCACGCGCCGGACACGTGGGTGGTGTTCTCGTCGGGCTATGAG